>JBFZCA010000470.1:0-7953 GCA_041308205.1 Planctomycetota bacterium
GCGTGAAACCCGTCCGCGGGCGCATCGCGCTCGACGGCATCCTTCGCGCTCTCGGCGCGCGCGGCATCCATCACCTGCTCGTCGAAGGGGGCGCGGCGCTGCTCGGCGGCTTCTTCGATGCGGGGCTCGTCGACCGCGTCGTCGTCTTCGTCGCGCCCAAGATCGCGGGCGGCGCCGCGGCGCCCGCGCCCGTCGGCGGCGCCGGTGTCAAGAACATGGACGATGCCCGGCCGCTCCGGGTGCGCCGCACCCTCCGCGCCGGGCCCGATATCGTCTGGTGGGCCGACGTGGTCCGCTGACGGCATTTCCCGTTTGCGCGCATTCTCCCCGGATGATAGCTTTCTGAGAGGGAATTACCGGCAGTTGGGGAGATGCGACGAGGAATCCTTGCTCTTGCATTGACGCTCTGCGGCTGCGCCGACACGAGCGTTCTCATGTACGGGCGCTACCTCCTCGACGAGGGACGCTACGCCGAGGCCTATCCGTACCTCGAGACGGCGGCGGCGCGCGGGGATGCGGCCGCGTGCGAGGCTCGGAGCGCCTGCGCCTCGCGCTGGAGCGCGCAACTGCGCATCGAGGCGTGCGCCGCCCTCGCCGCGGGCAAGGATACGGAGGCCCTCGCCCTGCTCGTCAGGGCGTACGATCTCGCCCCGACGCCCGAGACCACCGGGCTCCTCTGCGCCACCGACGATCGCCTGCGCACCATCGACGACGGGATGGCCGGGCTTGTGCGCCTCCTTGCGGATGAGGACTGGCCCGAGGCGCTGGGGCTCGGCATCGCGCTCCTGCGCACCGCGCCGCACGACGGGCGCCTGCATGCCCTCTGCCTGGAGGCGCGCGAGCGCAACCGCGCCGGCGCCGCCCGCCGCGCGGCGGAATCGCTGGACGCCGGTCTGGCGGAGGAGGCCGCGTCCGCACTCGGGGACAACGATGCGCTGTACGCGCGTCTGGTGCTGCCCGCACCCGACGATCCCGAGTACGTGATGCGGATCTCGTTTCCGCACTGGTACCGGCGCGGCCTCCCGTGGGAGCGCGAGTGCGCCGCGCCGCCGTCGCTCGAGGAAGCGCAGCTCAGGGAGACCGTGGCGCGGGCGGTCGACACCGAGCGCCTGCTGGCCCGGTTCGGCGGCGCCCTCGCGGAGCAGCGCCTGCTCGATGCGGCCGCCGCGCTCTCGACCGCTCGGCGCATCGCGCCGCACGCGGCCGATTTCCCGCTGCGCGTCCGGCAGGCGCGCGAGCGTCTCGACGCGGCCGCGGATCAGGCGCTGGACGCGGCGTTCCTCTCGGGCGACATACGCCGCGCGCTGACTCTCTTCTGCGAAACGCATCTCGGCCCGATCCAGGTGGCCGAGGAACGGCGCGCCCAGTTCGAGACGCGCCTGCGGAATCTCCTGGCCCAGAAGCTCAAGCAGCATCTCACCGAGAACATGGCGGCCAATGCGCTCCTTCTCCTGGGCAGCGCGCGCGCCGTGTTCCCGGACATGTGGGCGGACAGCGAACGCAAGGCGCGCGTCAGCTTTCTCGCGGGCTCGCCCGCAATCACGGTCGAGGGCGAGGGCGCCGCGGAGATCACGGCCTGGCTGCGGGACGCGCACCTGCCGCTCGGCGACGGGCACGCCGTCCTCAAGGTCGAGGCGGGCATGCCCGAGCTCGCGCTCGCCGAGTCGCCGCCGTCGGTGGGCATCGAGGAGAAGGAGGTGCCGACGGACCTCGAACGGCGGCCGCATCCGGCGCACGCCGGGCTGCTCGCCGAGATCGCGCTCGCCGGCACGGCGGCCGCCGCCGCGGTCGAGCCCGAGGACCCGTGGGAGCGCGACGCGCGGCAGCGCAAGGCCGCGTTCTTCAACGACCGCCGGCAGCAGCTCGCGCGACAGCTCGAATGCCTCCCGGCGTACTCGTACCACTTCGAGTGGAAGAAGGTGCATGTCTCCGTGGTCTATCACCAGGTCAAGGCCGAGCTCCGGGTCAGGCTCGCGCTCTGCCCGGCGTTCGGCGCGGCGGAGGCCCCGGTCGAGACCCTGGCCGTCAGCCGCAGCTACACGGCCCAGGCCCCGCCCGGCATCGATCCCTACTCGCGGGGCTACTTCCCCTCCAAGGATGCGATGAAGGCGGAGCTCGGCACGCTCTTGAGCCGCAAGGCGAGAGAGCTGATCCAGGCGCGCTTCGATGCGGCGCTCAAGGGCATGGTCAAGGAAGCGGTGAAACGTGCGGGCGAGGGCGACGGAGAAGGCGCCGTCGAGATGCTCGCGCACGTGTATGTCACCCAGGGAGAAGGACTTACGGCCTACAAGGACGCCGAGGCCCTCCTCGCCCACACCTGGGGACGCGCGCAGGTCGAGTCCCTCCTCGCCGCACCCGCGGACGGACTCGCCGAGAAACCGGTCAAGTAAGGGTCCGCGCGGGCCGCTGCACGACGCCCGCGCACGCGATCCGGCGTCTTCTCCGGCGCAACGGCGGCCGCCCCCCGCCCGCGCCGTTTTTTGAAACCTTTCCGCTCGGCACTGCGTCTTTTTTGTCTCGCGGCCCGTGGAGCAGCCGCGCACCCGACTCTTGAACGCGTCCCTGACACCCGATATGATTGGACCCTTTAACTTCCGGACGGTTCGTGGTTTGCGGGCGCCGGGCCTCTCCAGCGCGGCCCGGATTCGCCGTCCCACAAGGAGTCACGTATGATCGATGTCAAGACCATCTCGAAACGTTTCGGGGCGACCATCGCGGTCGACAACGTCACCTTCGGCGTCGAAAAGGGCGAGATTCTTGGTTTTCTGGGGCCCAACGGCGCCGGCAAGAGCACGACGATGAAGATCCTGACGACGTACCTGGTCCCGGATGAAGGGACGGCCACCGTCGAGGGCTTCGACATCGTCGCGCAGCCCCAGCACGTCCGCGCCTGCGTGGGCTACCTCCCGGAATCGGTGCCGCTGTACAACGAGATGCGCGTCGAGGAGTACCTCACGTTCATCGCCCAGGCCCGCCAGATTCCCATTGCCGAGCGTGCACGCCGCGTCGAGGCCATCATCGACCGCGTCGGCCTGCGGGCCGTCACCAAGAAGAACTGCGGCAACCTCTCCAAGGGCTACCGCCAGCGCGTCGGCGTGGCGCAGGCCCTGATCCACGACCCGCCCGTGCTCGTCCTCGATGAGCCGACGAGCGGCCTGGATCCGCAGCAGATCATCGAGATCCGCGACCTCATCCGCGACATCGGCAGCCAGAAGGTCGTCGTCTTCTCGACCCATATCCTCCAGGAGATCGAGGCGATCTGCAAACGCATCATCATCATCAACCAGGGGCGCATCGCCGCCAACGGCACGCCCGCCGAGTTGGCCCGCAAGGTGCTCGGCGGCATTCGTTTCCGGGGCCGCGTCCAGGGCAACGCCGACGAGGTCAGGGACTCGCTGGCGCGCCTCGATGGCGCGCGCGACGTTCAGGTCGAGCCGCGCGACGGCACGGCGGCGTTCCACATGGTGTTCACCAAGGCCGGGGACCCCGGCCTCGCATTCGGCAAGCTCGCACACGAGAAGGGCTGGCCGGTGCTCGAGGCTTCGACCGAGCTGAGCTCGCTCGAAGACGTCTACCTGGCCATCACGCGCACGCGCTAGAAGGAGGCCGTCATGAACATATGGACCATATTCAAGCGTGAGTTCAAGAACTACTTCTACTCGCCGATCGCGTACATCTTCATGATCGTGTTTCTCGGCTTCATGAGCTTCGTCTTCTTCTTCTTCCTGCACTTCTTCGTGGCGGACGACGCGAACATGAAGCTGTACTTCCAGGCCATGCCCTGGTTCTTCACGGTCTTCACGGCCGCGATGTCCATGCGGCTCTGGTCCGAGGAGAAGAAGCTCGGCACGCTCGAGCTCCTCATGACCGTGCCCATGCGCAGCCACGAGATCGTCATCGGCAAGTACCTGGCCGGCCTCTCGGTCCTGGGCATCACGCTGCTGCTGACCGTGACCGTGCCCATCACGGTCGCCGTGGTCGGGGACCCCGACTGGGGCAAGATCATCACGGGCTACGTCGGGGCGTTCCTCGCGGGGGCGCTCCTGCTCGCGATCGGCGCCTTCATCTCCGCGACGACCGAGAACCAGATCGTCGCGCTCATGGTGACGAGCGTCACGGGCGTCATGCTCATGGCCCTCGGCATCCAGTACGTCGGCGCGGAGGTCAACAACTTCTTCGGCGGGTGGAACGTGGGCGACTTCCTGGCCTACTTCTCCCCGCTCAACCATCTCGACACCCTCGAGCGCGGCGTCCTCGACCTGCGCGACATCATCTACTTCCTGAGCATGACCGTCTTGGCGCTCCTCTTGAACCATATCGCCGTCGAGCGGCGCAAGTACTAAGGGAGGTCCCTCGTGAGTAAACGCAAAACCTCGTTCCTGCTCTCAAGCATCGTCTTCGTGGCGGTGGTCCTCGTGATCACGGCGATTCTCAACCTGATCGTGGGCCAGATGCCGTCGAGCGCCGTGCGCATCGATATGACCCAGCACAAGGAATACACCCTCTCGGACGCCACGACGCAGATCTTCAGCCGGCTCAAGGATCTGATCACGGTGACCTACTACGTCTCCAAGGAGCTGCCCGGCCAGCTCGCGCCGCTCAGGCAGGACACCGTCGATTTTCTCAACGAGGTCAAGCGCCTGGCGCCGGCCGACACCTTCCGGATACGCGTGGTCGACCCCGAGGAGGAGGCGGCGGCCATCGCCGCCGACCGCGAAGCGCGCGCCAAGACCGCCAAGGACAAGGCCGCGAAGGACGGCGCCGAGGTGAAGGACGATGAGGACGACATGCAGTTCGATCCCTTCACCGGCCAGATGGCGGCGCGCACGCGGACCGAGCGCGAGAAGGTCCTCGATGAGTTCGCACAGAAGGGCATCCGGAAGGTCAGCGCGCAGATCATCCGCCAGGACAAGGTCGAGGTCTCGAGCATCTACTCCGCGATCGTGATCGCCTACAAGGGCGAGCAGGACGAGGTGATCCCCGAGCATCAGACCCTCGAGAACTTCGAGTACGAGCTCGCGAGCCGCGTGCTCAAGCTCACGATTCCCGAGGAGGAGAAGCCCGTCGTCGCCTTCTTCAACGGCCAGCCCAAGCCCGCGCAGCCCAAGCCGCCCGACCCGCGCCAGATGTTCCCGCAGCCTCCCGAGGGCGAGGAGGAGGAGTACCAGGTCCTGAAGCAGGCCCTCGGCGAGCTCTTCAAGGTGCAGCCGACGAAGCTCACCGAGGACGATCCCATCCCGGCCAAGACCAAGACGCTCATCCTGGCCCAGCCCAAGGACCTCGACAAGCGCCAGGTCTGCGAGATCAACAAGTTCGTGTCCTCGGGCGGCAACCTCATAGTCTTCGCCGGCAACTACTCGGCCGACCTGCAGATGGGGCGCGTCATGCCGGTGAGCACGGGCCTGGAAGACCTCCTGAGCCAGTGGGGCGTCAAGGACGACAGGCGTCCGCTCAATTCCCTTCAGTGCGGCGTGATCAGCTCCACGAAAAGGGAGAATACGATCTTCGGGCAGATGCCCATCAAGCGACGGTTCCCTATCCCGCTGCACGCGCTCGCCCGGGAGAACCAGTACGACCAGAGCTCCCCCTTCCTGCGCGGCGTCGAGACCGTTGTCTGCCCGTGGGCCGTGGCGTTCTCGGTCGAGGCCCACGAGACGCTCGCACAGAAGCAGCTCGACGCCCAGGTGCTCGTCAGGACCGAGGAGCGCACGTGGTTCGGCAAGACTCCGGCCATGAACGTCGGCGACCTGCAGGCCAACGGCCCCGAGCGCGAAGAGGATCTGGAGACGTTCAAGTGGAGCGGCCCGCAGAACCTCGTCGTCCTCCTCAGGGGCACGTTCCCCTTCGCGTACGAGGGCAAGGATCTGCCCGCGTGGCCCGAGAAGGAGGCCGATGCGGCGGGCGCGGGCAAGGACGACGCGAAGAAGCCGGAGACGCCGGTCGAGAAGGGGCATGTCGCCGAGCCCAAGGGCGCGAACGTCCTCGTGGTCGGCAGCCCCGATTTCTGCAAGGACGTCTACTACCGGGAGTATGACCAGCGGCTCTACGTCGGCAACTACTTCTTCCTGCGGAACATTGTCGAGGCCTTCTCGCTCGGCAGCGAGCTGATCTCCATTCGCTCCAAGCAGTCGGCGCGCCGGCCGCTCGACCCCCAGGTCACATCGACGACGAAGAACCTCCTGAAGTGGTTCAATGTGCTCGGCGTGCCGCTCATGGTCGCCGCATTCGGCATCATCTACGCCGCGCTCAGACGGCACGGGAGCGGCCTGTACGAGCGCCGCGTCCAGGACGAACGCACGCAGCGGGCCGCCGGCAACCGGCAGGAAACGAGGTGACGAACAATGCAGCCCTTCAAGAAAACTCTCATCGCGCTCGTGATTCTGGCGATCCTGGTGGTCCTCTATGCGCTCGTCAACCGCAAGGACAGCGACTACACGCCGCCGCCGAGCGACGTCGTCTTCGCCGGTCTCCGGGCCACGATCGGCCCGAGCGAGGTGGGCCGCATCACCGTGACGGGCGAGAAGGACAAGGAGCTGGTCATCGCCAGGAAGGACAACGAGTGGGTGCTCCCCGCGCTCTACGACTACCCGGCGGACAAGAAGTTCGTCGATGAGCTGATCGTCGACCTCATGAAGCTCGGCGAGGAGCGCCTCGAGGCCGCCAACGCCGAGTCGCACGCGAGCTTCGAGGTCGATGCCGAGAAGGGCAAGAAGATCGCCCTCGCGAACGCCGGCGGCAAGGACCTCTGGGCGCTCATCGTGGGAAAGAGCGTATTCGGCTCGATGAACCGCGGCTTCGTGCGCGTCGATGGCAAGAACGAGGTCTACAGCGTGGTTCCCGCGCTGTCCTGGAAGCTCAAGACCTACGGCGACAACTGGTCCAAGAACTGGCTCAACTCGACGCTCGTCGAGTTCGACAAGGACAAGGGCGAGGATGTCGCGAAGATCGAGGTCATCCGCGCGGACGGCGAGAGCTTCGCCGTGGAGAAGGTCGAGGAGGAGAAGCCCATCGAGGAGCCCGCGGCCGGCGGCGAGGCCAAGGAAGAGGGCGGCGAGGAGAAGCCGAAGACCGTCAAGGAGACGAAGTGGTACGTCGTGGCCGCGAACGGCGAGCGCTTCGAAGCCGATTCGAGCGCCCGCTCCGGCTTCACGAGCCAGTTCGACCGCTTCACGGGCACCGATCCCGTGAAACCGGCGCCGCTCGGCGACTACGGCCTCGAGCCCGCCTATCTCACGCTCAAGGTGACGACGAGCTTCACCAAGGAGGAGTTCAAGTCCGAGAAGCCGAGGACGTACGAGATCCTCGTCGGCGCGCAGTTGCCCGAGGAGGAGAAGAAGGACGAGGCGCCCGAGGTCGACGCGGCGCCCGCGCCGGCGCCGGCCGTGGAAGCCGCGCCTGCACCGGCTCCTGCCCCGGACGCCCCGCCCGCACCGACTCCCGATGCTGCACCGGCGCCGACTCCGGATGCCGCGCCGGCGCCGGCGCCGGATGCCCCGAAAGCCGACGCACCGCCCGCGCCGCCGACTTCGACCGAGAGCGGCGGATCCAGCGCCATGCAGGACGCTGCCGAGCCGCCCCAGCCTGAGCCCGCGCCGACGCCGGCCGCGCCTCCCGTCGCCGAACCGCCGCCCCCGGCCCTGCCTTCAACGGAGCTTCCGGCAGCGGCTCCGCCTCCGGCGCCGGTCGGCGAGGTTCTCCAAGCCGAAGCTCCGAAGGCCGAGCCCGCGCCCGCGCCCGCGCCCGCCGAGCCGCCCAAGCCCAAGTTCAAGACCGACAGGTACGTCACCGTGCGCGGCGACCGCAGGATAATGACCATCGCCGAGTGGAAGCTCAAGTCGATCGACAAGAAGGCGGAGGACTTCAAGCCGAAGAAGGAGGAGCCCAAGCCTGCCGAAGCCGGTCCTCCCGCGCCCGTCGAGGCAGCTCCGCCGGCGCCCCCGGAGCCCGCCGAAG
>JBFZCA010000471.1:0-5148 GCA_041308205.1 Planctomycetota bacterium
CGCGCCGCCCGATGAGGCCCCGCCGAGCGCCGCCGCCGCATCCCCCGAGGAGGCCGGCGATGCCGCGCCGTTCGCCGGCGTCGTCACGGCCGGCATCAGCGGCACGTTCGTCATTCCCGAGGAGCAGAGCGCGGCCATGATCAACGCCGCCGGGGCGACGATATGCGCCGACACGTTCGTCGCCGAGCAGGACCTCGTCGAGCAACTCGCGCGGGGAAGCCCGCTGTGGATTCTCGGCGTCCCCGTCCACAAGAAGGGCCTCATGCCCGAGTTCGGCGGAGAGACCGTGCAGCGCACCATCGAGAAGGCGCGCATCGGCATCGCCGGCAAGGACTTTCTGCCCGATCTCGCCTGGGAGGACCCGGCCTGCAAGAGCCGCCGCTGGCTCTTCGGCACGGTCGAGCTCGCCTATCCGGTGCTGCGCGTGACGGTCGAGGGCGCGACGTACACCGTCGACTGCGCGGACGCCGTTCCGCGCATCGTCCGCCGCGTGAAGACCGCGGCGCTTCCCGCGCTCGCGCAGGGCGCCGGGGTCTGGGTCAAGGGCGCCCGCAAGGGCACCGCGATCGCGGCCGAGGAGCTGACCGTGCTCGCGCCGGAGCTCGCCGGCGACGAGGCGTACAAGGCGCTCTTCGCGAACTGACCCGCCTCGCGCACGGCACGCGCCCCGGCGCCGCTCCCTTCTTGATTTCCGCCCCTCCTTGCCTTATAAGAGTCTTTTCGGCGGGCGCCGCACGCGCCGCCGTACGGCGTGCGGCGCGGCGCCGGACGACGGAAACGTGAGAGGAAGATGAACGAAGAAATACAGTCCGTACCGCTCCACGACACGGCGCGGCGGCGCTATCTCACGTACGCGCTCTCGGTCATCCAGAGCCGCGCGCTCCCCGATGTGCGCGACGGGCTCAAACCGGTCCAACGGCGCATCCTCTACACCATGTACCACGACTTGCACCTCACGGCGGCGCGGCCGCCCCGCAAGTGCGCCGCCGTGGTCGGCGAGGTTCTCGGCCATTACCATCCGCACGGCGACCAGGCCGTCTACGACGCGCTCGTGCGCATGGCGCAGCCGTTCGCGATGTGCGCGCCGCTCGTCGAGGGCGTCGGCAACTTCGGCTCGCTGGACGGCGACCCGCCGGCCGCCTACCGTTACACGGAATGCCGCCTGACGGCGCTCGCCGAGGAGCTCCTGCGGGAGCTCCCGCAGGAGACGGTCGAGCACCGGCCGACCTTCGACGGCCAGTCCGAGGAGCCCGTGGTCCTGCCCGCCCGCATTCCCAATCTCCTGGTGAACGGCGCGACGGGCATTGCCGTGGGCATGGCGACCAGCATTCCGCCCCACAATCTCGGCGAGGTCATCAAGGCCTGCACGACGCTGATCGACGCGCCGACCGCGACGCTCGCCCAGATCCTCCGCATCATCAAGGGGCCCGATTTCCCGACCGGCGGCGAGATGCTGGAGACGCGCGAGAATCTGCGCGCGGTCTACGAGACCGGCACGGGCTCGATCCGCCTCCAGAGCCAGTACAAGATCGAGAAGGGAGCGCGCGACGGCGGCACCATCATCATCACGTCGGTCCCCTACCAGGCCAACAAGTCGACCATCGTCGCCGAGATCGGGCGTCTGGTCATCGAGCGCAAGATGCCGCTCGTGACCGATGTCCGCGACGAATCGACCGACGATGTGCGCATCGTCGTCGAGCTCAAGCGGGGCGCCGACCCCGAGCTCGTCATGGCGTTTCTGTACCGACACACGGGGCTCAGGACGCGCTTCCCCGTCAACCTGACCGTGCTCGTGCCCGCCGGCGAGGGCCAGGCGCTCGTCCCGGCGCGCATCGGCTTGAAGGAGATGCTCGAGCGCTTCCTCGCCTTCCGCCGCGAGGTCGTCAAGCTCAGGCTGGAGCACGACCTGCGGCTGCTTCAGGACCGCATCCACATCCTGGAGGGGTTCAGGAAGCTCTTCAACCGCCTCGATGAGGCCATCGCGCTCATACGCAAGAGCGACGGCAGGGAGGACGCGGCCGCCACGCTGGCGCAGCGCTTCGGCCTCGATGCCCGCCAGGTCGAGGCGATCCTCGAAACCAAGCTCTACCGCCTCGCCCGCCTGGAGATCCAGAAGATCCTCGACGAGCTCGCCGAGAAGCGCCGCGAGGCCGAGCGGCTCGAGCGCATCCTGCGCAGCTCGCGCAGCCTCTGGCGTCTCGTCAGAGAAGAGCTCGAGGAGGTCGCCCGGTTGTACGCGCAGGGCCGCCGCACGCAGTTCGGCGGCGCGGCCGACGCCGAGCCCGAGTTCAACGCCGAGGACTTCATCGAGGATGAAGACGCCCACGTCGTCGTCAGCCGCGATGGCTGGGTCAAGCGCGTGGGGCGCGTCGGCGACGTCGCCAAGATCCGCCTCAGGCAGGGCGACAAGCTGCTGGGCATCGTCGCGGGCAACACCAGGGCCGTGGCGGTGTTCTTCAGCAACTTCGGTTCGGCGTACTCGATCAGGATCAACGACATCCCGCCGAGCCGCGGGTTCGGCGACCCCATTCAGCGGCTCTGCCGCTTCCGCGACGGCGAACGCATCATCGCGGCCGTGAGCCTCGACGCCCGCATCACGCCGAACATTGCCGCCCCCAAGGGCAACGGCGACGAGCCGCCGCGCCACGCGGTGGCGGTCAACACGAGCGGCTACGGGCTGCGCTTCTCGCTCGAGCCCTTCGCGGAGGTCTCGACCAAGGCGGGCCGCAAGTTCGCGCGGGTCAGGGAGGGCGAGGAGATCGCCGGCGTCGAGGTGATCGACGGCAGCGAGATCCTCTGCTGCGCGACGCGCGGGGGCAAGGCGCTGCTCTGCAACGTGCGCGACATCAACTTCCTTTCCGGGCCCGGCCGAGGCGTCAAGGTGATCGGCGTGGCGCCGGGCGACCGCTTGCTCGGGTTCGGCACGACGACGCACAAGCACAAGGGCCTCGTCGTGCTGAGCGCCGGCGGCCGCGCGCTGCAGATCACGCCGGCCCGCTACCGCGTGACGAACCGCGGCGGGCGCGGCTTCGCACTGACGAAGCGCTCGGGCCTGACCGACGTCGTCGCGCCCGAGCCGGAGGCGCCGGCCGTGGGCGGCGGCAACGGCAACGGCAACGGCAACGGCCGCAAAGGCCCCGAAGAGCGCGATGCGGGCGACGGAAGCGCGGCCGAGGCGGACGAAGATCGGGAGTGAGGAGGATCGTGGTCACGGCAACGTACACGGCTAAGGACATTGAGGTTCTCGAAGGCCTGGAGCCCGTCCGCAGGCGGCCCGCCATGTACATCGGGAGCACGGACCAGCGCGGCCTGCACCAGTTGGTCTGGGAGATCCTGGACAACTCCGTCGACGAGGTCATCAACGGTTACGCATCGCGCATCGACGTCGTGCTCGAGGCGAACGGGCAGGAGATCTCGATCGCCGACAACGGCCGGGGAATTCCCGTCGACAGGCACGAGAAGTACAAGAAGGCCGCGGTCGAGCTCATCATGACGACGCTGCACGCGGGCGGCAAGTTCGGCCACACGAACTACCTGCGCTCGGGAGGCCTGCACGGCGTCGGCGCATCGGTCGTCAACGCGCTGTCCAAATCCCTGCGCGTCACGATCCACCGCGACGGCTACGAGTGGACGCAGACCTACCGCAAGGGCCGCCCCGCGGGGGCGGTCCACCGCGTGCGCCCGATCACGGGGAAGCGCGGCACGACGGTCGCGTTCACGCCCGACCCCGATGTCTTCTCCGTCACGCGCTTCAACCCCGCGCTCATCAAGGAGACGCTCGAGGCGCGCTCGTACATTCACAAGGGCCTCAAGATCACCTTCGAGGACAAGACGACCGGCGAGGAGCACGTCTTCCATCACGAGGAAGGCATCTCGGAGTACCTGCGGCGCCTGACCGAGGCGCGGCACGCCGCCCCGCTCCTGGGCTTCATCTTCTACTTCGAGAGCAAGGACGAGCCGGTCATTGAGACGGCCATCCTCTGGACCGATGAGCGCAACGAGTACATCCAGAGCTACACGAACGGCATCCGCACGCATTCCGGCGGCACGCACGAGCAGGGCCTGCGCGCGGGCGTCGTCAAGGCCATCCGCAACTACATGGAGACCCACGCCATCGCTCCCAAGGGCGTCGCGACGACGGCCGAGGACATTCGCGAGGGCCTGTGCGCGATTCTGTCCACCTACGTCCGGGAGCCGCAGTTTCAGGGCCAGACCAAGGACCGCCTCAACAATCCGGAGCTGACCAACCAGGTCGCCGCGGCGGTCGCGCCGGCGCTGGAGCGTCACTTCAACGAGAACCGCTCCATCGGCGATGCGATCGTGGCGCGGATCATCATGGCCGCGCGCGCGCGCGTCGCCTCCCGCCAGGCCGCCGACGCCGTGACGCGCAAGAGCGCCGTATCGCACCGCCTCAACCTTCCCGGCAAGCTCGCCGACTGCTCCTGCACCCTGCCGGCCAAGAGCGAGCTCTTCATCGTCGAGGGCGAATCGGCCGGCGGCACCGCCAAGAGCGCCCGCGACCGCAAGACCCAGGCGATTCTCCCGCTGCGCGGCAAGATCCTCAACACCGAGCAGGCGGCATCGGCGAAGATCCTGGAGAACCAGCAGATCGCGGACATGGTCTCGGCGCTCGGCTGCGGCTTCGGCAAGGATTTCACCATTCACAAGCTGCGCTACCACAAGATCATCATCCTCACGGACGCGGACTCCGACGGCCACCACATCGCGACGCTGCTCCTCACCTTCTTCTACCGCCACATGTCGCAGCTCGTCCGCGACGGGTATCTGTACATCGCCGAGGCGCCGCTGTACCGCATCACGATCGGCGACACGGCGCACCTCGCGCGCACGGACCGGGAGAAGGAGAGGATCCTGGCGGCCCACGCCGGAAAGCGCAAGGCGGCCATCATGCGCTTCAAGGGCCTCGGGGAGATGTCGTCGTCGCAGCTCAAGGAGACGGCCATGGACCCCAAGTCGCGCACGCTGCTGCGCGTGGCGCTTCCGGATGAGCTTCTCGCCGACAGCACCATCGCCGCGCTCATGGGCAAGGACGTCGAGCCGCGCTTCCGCCTCGTGACCGAGGAGAAGGTCGGCGCCGACGAGCTGGATTTATAGGAGGCTGCGGGCGTCGCCCGCAGCCCCGCCCCC
>JBFZCA010000472.1:0-7410 GCA_041308205.1 Planctomycetota bacterium
CAGCGCCCGCGCCGATCGCCGCGCCGGCGCGCGCCCCGCGCGCATGAATGGTGCGAGAGGGGGGATTCGAACCCCCGCCCCTTTCGGGACCAGATCCTAAATCTGGCGCGTATGCCAATTCCGCCACTCTCGCACGAGGGGTGCAGGCTCCTCCTTTGTACCGAGTCGGCTGCGGCGCGTCAACGCGGCGGCGCTCACAGGTGCTTGCCCAGGAACGCGACGATCTCCCGGCGCCCCTCCGCGGTCTCCTCGTGGCCCGTGTCGTAGCGGATGAGCCGCCAGCAGTCGGGCGCGCCGAGCTCCGTGTAGACCTGCGTGAGCTCGCGGTCGATGATGTCGAGCCCCTCGACGGGCGTCAGGTCGTCGCGGGTGCCCGCGATGCCCAGGTGCGGCCGCGGCGCGATGAGCGCGTTGATGTCCGCGGTCGTGAACCGTGTGAGCAGGCCGGGCACGTAGTAGTAGATGCCGTGGCCGCCGAGGCCCTTCTTCCTGAGCAGCGTGTGGAACTCCGTGAGGCAGCACAGGTCGACCGTGACCTTGATGCGGCTGTCGAGCGCCGCGGTCCACCACGCCATGGTGCTCCCCATCGACATGCCGAGCGTCGCCGTGCGCTTGGGATCGACCTCGGGGCGCGAGAGGAGATAATCGACGGCGCGCAGGTTGTCGTAGACCATCATGCCCCAGAGGACGCGCCCCTGCCACAGCATCGCCTTGAACATGTCGAGCTCGGAGGTGTGGGCGCGCTCGCCGAAGACCCACGTGTCGATGCACAGGCCCGTCCAGCCGAGCTCGGCGATGAGCTTGGCGTAGGGCGGGGTCTGGAGCCCGTCGCGCCCCTTGATGAACTCGTCCTTGCCGAGCGCGTAGTCGCCGCCGTGGGCGTGGTTGTAGATCACGGCGGGCGCGCGGCCCTGGAGCTTCTTGGGCCGGACGAAATAGGCCGGCACGGGCTCGATGCCGTTCAGGTCGAGCTCGAGCTTCTCGAGCACGTAACCGGGGCGCTCGTCCTGGGCGAGCGTGCGCGCGCTGATCGGCCGCGCCCTGTCCGGAAGATCGCCCAGAAGCGCGTAGAGCTGCCTGCGGCGCTCGCCGGCGTCGCGATGACTGCGTCCGACGGCCGGGGGCCCATCGGCGCCCAGGAATTCTCTCGCGTCCACGGTTCCTCCCCACGTCAATGCGCCGAGCAGCGACAGCGCCTCGCGCCGCGTCACGTCCATAGGCCGCCTCCTGCAGTTCGTCGTACTCAGGTTATCAGACGCGCGTTGCGCGCGCCAGGCTATGGATTGACGGCCCGGACAGCGTTTATGATGGCGCGTATGGCATTCCTGCAAAGGCTCTCGCAACGAAAGGACCCGACGATGAACATCGCGAAGAACTCTCGAAGATCGTTCCTGCGCGCCGCGGCCGCGGCGGGCATCGCCTCGGCGGCTGCCTCGCAGATGCGCGCCGCCGGCGCCAACGACCGCCTGGGGATCGGAGTGATCGGCTGCGGCGGCCGCGGCGGCGGGCACATGCACGCGTACCAGCAGCTTGCCCAGCGCGGCGTCAACGTGCAGATCGTCGCCGTGTGCGATGTCTACAAGCCGCGCCTTGCGCGCGCCGCCGAAGCCCACAAGGCGGCGGCGTACATGCGGCACGAGGAATTGCTCGCCGACCCCAAGGTCGACGCCGTGTCGATCGCGACGCCGGACCACGTTCACGGCGCGCAGACGATCGATGCCGTACGCGCCAAGAAGGATGTGTACTGCGAGAAGCCGTTCACGCACTGGCGGCAGTTCGAGGTGACGAAGCGCGCCGTCGAGGAGATCAAGAAGAGCGGCCGCGTGTTTCAGCTCGGCACGCAGGGTATGTCCGATCGCGCGTGGCACCAGGCGGCCGCGCTCATCAAGGAGGGCGCGATCGGGAAGCCCATTCACGCCGAGTGCGGCTACTTCAGGGTGGGGGACTGGGGCGAGCGCGGGATGCCGGTCGACGACCCGAACGCGCAGGCCGGGCCGGACCTCGACTGGAAGGCGTTTCTGGGCGATGCGCCCGAGCGGCCCTTCGATGCGAGCCGCTTTTTCAGGTGGCGCATGTACGCGGACTACTCGGGCGGCCCGGTGACCGACCTCTTCCCGCACAGCCTGACGCCCGTCGCCCACATGCTGGGGGCGGGGGCGCCGGCCAAGGCCGTCGCCGTCGGCGGGAAGCACCGGTACGACCTGGAAGGCCGCGAGATCCCGGACACCTTCAACATGCTGCTTGAGTATCCGGGCGGCATCACGGTCGCCGTGCTCGGCACGCAGGCGAACGACTACCAGGGGACGGGAACGCGCGGCGCGGGCGGCAGGTCGCCCGTCATAAGGGGCTGGGAGGGGACGATCACGTTCGAGGGCGCGGAGATCTGGGTGCGGCCGCTCGAGAACAAGCCCCCCAGGAAGGTCCCGATCACGGCCGGCGAGGACTGGATCCAGCACTTCCACAACTTCGTCGAATGCTGCGCGAGCGGGAAGACGCCGCAGAGCCCGGCCGATCTGTGCTTCAACGTGCAGACGGCGCTCCACATGGGCATGCTCGCCCTGCAGGCGGACAGGACGGCGCGCTACGATCCCGAGAAGGCGGCGATCGTGGTGTGACGGCGCGCGGCGCCCGCGCGCGTCACTCGCCGATGATCTTGATCAGGACGCGCTTGGGCCGCCGGCCGTCGAACTCGCCGTAGAAGATCTGCTCCCAGGGGCCGAAGTCGAGCGCGCCCTTGGTGATGGCGACGACGACCTCGCGGCCCATGATTTGGCGCTTGTGATGCGCGTCGCCGTTGTCCTCGCCGCTCAGGTTGTGGCGGTAGGCCTTCGGGCTCGCGTCGAAGGGCGCGAGGCGCTCGAGCCAGCGCTTGTAGTCTTCGTGCAGCGCCGGCTCGTCGTCGTTGATGTAGACCGAGGCCGTGATGTGCATGGCGTTGACCAGGCACAGGCCTTCCTTGACGCCGCTCTCGGCAACCGCCTCCCGGACCTCGCTCGTGATGTTGACGAAATCCATGCGGGCGGGGACTTCGAGGGTCAGATAGCGCGTGTGCGACTTCATGGCGCGATGGTCTCCGGTGCGGCGCTCACGCGCGCTCCGCCGCCGGGCGCGGGGGCGAGGACCAGTACCAGACCGTCACGATGCCGTCGCTGTGGTCCTCGGAGTGCGAGATCGTGATGAGCTGCTCGGGCTGGAGCGTGCTCGCGAAATCGGCGGCCTGGCTGAAGAGGTCCCGCCAGCTCGTGAATACGCCGCGGAACACCTGGAATTCGACGTGCATGAGCCTCTCCGTTCAGTTGCACTCGGCGACGAGCGGCCCCGCGAGCTCCTTCAGGTAGAAGAGCTTCCCGGCGAGCGTCGGCATGAACGACGACGGCAGCCACGGCGTGGGCTCGTGGTGGAGCGTCAGCCGGAGCGACATGCCCTGCCACATCATGCCGCGGCCGAGCGCCCCGTCGCAGCCGCCGATGATGAAGTCCGACTTCAGGAAGAGACCGGGCCCGATCGTATTGGCGCGCGCCGGGACGAGCGTCGTCCGGCTCTTGAAGCTCGTGATGGCGTTCTGCTCGATGGTGAGAGGATGCAGCTTGGCGCCCAGCCGGTGCGTGGGCTTCTTCCAGGCATCGACGGTCTTGAACTCGGCCGCGAAGTGCGGCTCCCAGAAGGCGATGTGGCACACGCGGCCCACGCCGAACACCGTGACGAGCCGCGCGCCTTCCTTGCGGAGCGCCCTGATCTTCGCGCCGTAGGTCGGGAGGTTCTTCCTGGTCGCGAAGTTGCGCTGTGCCGCGGGCACCGTGAGCGCGCCGAGCGGGCCGTAGAAGGCGGCTTCCATGGCGTTCTGGAAGGCGCCGGGGTTCCCGGACGGCAGCGTGGCGCCCTCGGCGTTCGACCACTCGTCCATGTTGAAGCCGTGGACGTGCGAGCACGGCACCTTCCACTCCTTCAGGAAGTAGACGGCCCAGCGGTACATCCCCATGGGGCCGACGGGGAGGATCAGCACGAGCTTTCGCCGCGCGTCGCGCGCCTTCTTGATCTCGTGCGCGATCTCGTGCCCCATCATGGCGTCGAAGTCGTCGATCGAGCCGCACGCGACCGGCGCGAAGCTCTTGTGCCACCACTTCTCGCGGCGGGGCAGCGTTTCGGGCGGCCGGCTGCACAGCCGGTCGAACTTGGCCAGGTCCCAGCCGGCCGGGAAGAACTTCTCGAGCAGCGAGCCCTTGAGCGTCGTCATGAGATTCGTGGCCACGTGACCTCCTTGCGCGCGGGCGTGTCGTTCCGTGCGCCGCCGCGGGCACGATTGTCGGCCCGCGGCGCTCGCGCTGTCAAGGCCGGAGACCCGCCGGGCTTCCGCGGAGCTTCTCGGTCTGCTACAACCGTGCATGGACGGAGGCCGCGCATGGAAGAAGAGCTGTACCTGGTCGATGCGGACGATCGCGTCATCGGCGCGGCGCCGCGCTCGCGCGTGCGCGCGGAGAATCTCCTGCACCGGGGCGTCGGCATCCTCGTGTGCAACGGCGCGGGCGAGGTCTACGTCCACGCGCGGACGATGACCAAGGACATCTTCCCCGGCATGTACGACATGTTCGTGGGCGGCGGCGTGGCGGCCGGAGAGGAGTACGAGGCCGCGGCGCGGCGCGAGTGCGCCGAAGAACTCGGCATACGCGGCGGCGCGTGGGAGTACCTGTTCACCTATCGCTACGAGGGCCCGCGCAACCGCTGCATCACGAGGGTGTACGAGGTCGTGTACGACGGCCCGATCGTGCACCAGGCCGAGGAGGTCGCCTGGGGCGGCTTCTACGCGCTCGAAGATGTCATCGCGCTCGTCCGGGAGAAGCCGTTCGTGCCGGACGGCGAGGAGATCTTCCGGGAGTACCTGCGGCGCCTCGGCGCGCCGCCGGCGTCATAGCCTTCCCGGCACGGCCCGCTCGATGGCGATGCGCGCCACGGCCAGCACGCCCCCGGCGATGCAGAGCCGCAGGTCGGCCCCGCCGTTCTGCCCGTTGGCGAAGAGCGCGTCCTCGAGCGCGATCGCCGCGTCCTTCCATTGCCCCGTGCCCTCGAGCGCCGTCCACCCCGTCGATGCATAAGGCTCTGCCGGCGTGTTGTAGTGAATCGAGAAGCGCCCGCCGCGCGTGTCCAGGTACGTCACGCGCACCGTGAGCGTTTCGGGCGCGCCGCTCCCGAAGCCGTCGTGCGCGGCGGCGTACATGTACCTGATCGCGCCCTCGGCCCGCGCGACGGCGGCCGTGCGGCCGGCCGTGTCCTCGATCGCGAACGGCCCGTCGGCGAAGGGGAAGAAGCGCAGGCCCTCGGCGCGGTCGGGCGTCCACGCGACGGCGGGCTTGCTCCAGGCCGGCCTCGGATAGCGGGCCTTGTCGCGCTCGTACCTGGCAAGCAGCGCGAAGAACGTGTGCGGGTCGACGATGCGCGCGCACGGCTGCGCCTTCGCGAGCAGTTCCTGCACCTTGGCGTGCCACGACGCCGTCTTGAGGATGGTGCGCAGGTAGAAGAAGCTGCGCCGCTCCGGGTCGATCGTCGCCGCGAGGCCGGCGGCGACGGCCTCGGGCGATTCGGCGGCGTCGGCGACGCGGATGAACGGCATGCCCTTGTAGATGCCCTGGGGCGCCATCTTCTGGCCGCCTATGCCGCCCGGGGAGAAGCGCGCGTACGCATCCCAGGTTTCCTCCCGCATGGCGGGCGAGTAGCCGTCGATGATGAAGCCCGTGACGCGCAGATCCCATCGCGCGTAGAAGGGCCGGCAGAACTCCTCCCACACCTTGACGCCCGAGGGGAGGCCCGAGTGGGCGCGCGGCTCCTGCAGCCCTCCCGGGTTGAGGTACCCCGCGCCCGAGTCGCCGGCCGTGAAGACATCGAGGGGCGATGCGGTCTCGCGCGCGAAGGCGAGCGCCATGGGCGCCCGGCGCTCCAGGTTCGGGTTGAGCGCCCAGCCGAGCGCCACCGTGCCGCGGGCGGGGTCGTTCCAGCAGCGCGGGAACTCCCGATAAAGCCAGGCCGCCGAATCGTAGTCGCCGGCGTAGAAGCACACGTAGGCGCCCGGCGCGACCAGCCCGTCCGCCGAGAGCAGGCCGGCGCGCGAGAGCTCCGCGTCGCCCGGCGGCGGGGCCTGCGCGTAGCGCTCCTCGAGCGGGAAATGCGTGAAGAAGCTCGCATTCGCCATCGCGCAGGGGCCGAGGGCGTCGGCGTCCATGATCGCGTTGTAGCACGACAGGATCTCCGCGTAGCGCCACTCCGAGGGCACCGGCTCGTGCGCGCTCGCGCCCGGCACGTGGTTGCAGTACTTCCACGCCCAGGGAACGAAGCCGCCCGCGTGGATTATCGTCCCTCCCCCCGTGCGCTCGTACGCCGCGCGCAGGATCGCCTTCAGCGTCGCCGCATCGGTGCCGGGCTTCTGGGCCGGCTCATCGTTCGGGGCCTCGTCATCCCACGGATGCAGGTCGAAGAAGAACGCTTTTTTGCCGATAAAGAAGTCGTGGTTGGAAAGTGTATGGTTCTCATGGCTCCCCGTGAAAGGCTCGCGCAGCCAGTAAGTATCTATGTAGTAGGCGAGGTACGCGGGGTCGCACGCGCCGGAGGCCAGGAAGCGGTCCTTGGCCCAGAGGTACGGGTCGCACTTCCGGCTGCCCGAGACGGCGGGAAACGATTGGCGCGTCAGGTCGACGATGACGGGAAGCCTGGGGCCGCCCGCGACGATGCGCGTGAAGAGCGCGCCCGGGCGCTCGTCCTTGCGCACGGGAAGCAGGTTCTCGGCGCCCGCGATGGTGCTGGCGAGATTCGAGAGAGAGTGCGGTTCCTCGCCGTACAGGACGACGCCGCGATAGAAGCTCTTGAAGCGGGCAAGCAGCGCATCGAGCGACTCCACCTCCTCGATGGCGCGGCCCGCGAGCCAGCGGCCGGGACCGCGCAGCCACATGAGCCAGTAACGGTCGGCAGGGTCGATCCAGTGAAAGTAGAGCCGCGGCGCATCCCGGTTGGCGAGGCCCTGGAGCGCGGCCGCGAGGTGGCACGTGTCCCAGAGGTCGCGCCGGGCGGTGCCGTCGGTCAGGTCGAGCGCGCGAAGGGGCGTGAGGTCGTACAGGACGATCGTGGATTCCTCGGGCGCCGGCGCCCCGCACATTGCGAACGCCGCCGCGAGAACGCATGCGAGCATGAGAACCTCCTTGCGCCGCGGAACGCGGCCGCGCCGCCATCATACAGGCGGCGGGGGGGCGGGTTCCACGGGCGGGGCGGGGGCGCCGCAGGTGACATTCCGCGTCAGTGTGCTCAAAAACGGCGACACGGAGCGTCACTTCGCGTGGGAGCGCCGCGCGCCGCGCGCGCGGGAGTCCAGATCGGAAGAGCTGGCGGCGCCGCAGCCGAACGGCCGCTGGCCCGCGCTCCGCTGCCGAG
>JBFZCA010000473.1:0-10830 GCA_041308205.1 Planctomycetota bacterium
AGCCCGCGGCCACGAACGTCAGCTTGGGGAACCCCTGCGCGGGCTTGAAATCGAGACTCTTCGCGAAGTGGCGGCCGTCGGTGTTCTCGAGCACCGACACGCATGCCAGTTCCTCGGCGTCGAGCGACCAGTTCGCCGCAAGAATGTCCGGGCGGCCGTCCGCATCCACGTCGGCGACCGCCACCGCGTTGGGACGCGGACCGGTCTGATACGACTCGGCGGGCGCGAAGCGTCCGTCGCCCTGCCCGAAGAGCACGGAGATCCAGTCGCTGCCGCGGCCCCCGGCGACCACCAGATCGTCCGTGCCGTCCCCATCGAGATCCCGGGCGACCAGATGGCGCGGCTGCGCGCCCGCCGCGTACGAGGCCACGTAGTTGAACGCGCCGCCGCCGATGTTGAGGTAGCTCGACGCCGTGGCCGAGTCGTAATTGACGAGCGCAACGTCGGGCAGCACGCCGGCGTTGAACAACCCGAGCACGAGCGACTTGGGGCTCAGCTCCGTGGCGTAGCGGCCGGACTCGGTGAACGCGCCTGCGCCGTTCCCGAGGAGGACGACCATGTCCTCGCTCTCGTCGTTCACGACGACGATATCCGTCGTGCCGTTCACATCGACATCGGCGCATTCGACGGCGTACGTGCCGTTGCCCGTGTTCAGGGTCGAGAGCTGCGCGAAGGTCCCGCCGCCCTGATTCTCGAGGAGCACCAGCAGGCCGCTCGTTTCGGGATTGGCGACGGCGAGATCCAGGTCGCCGTCGGAATCGAAATCGCCCGCCGCGGCGGCATAGGGCTCGCTGCCCCCGAAGTAATCGAACGGCCCCTCGAACGCGTCGCCCTTGTTGAGGAACACCGACACGGAGGGCCCGAGCCTGTTCGACGAGACGAGATCGGGCAGCGAGTCGCCGTTCAGGTCGGCAACGCAGATGTGCCACGGCTCGACGCTTGCGCCGATGAAGTAGAAGGTCCCGTCGGCGTAATTCCCCAGGGCGCTTCCCCGGAAGACCCAGATTCCGTCGCGATCCGTCGTCGCCACATCGGGATAGCGCCCGTCGGCCGCGCAGGCCATGCCCCCGAGGAGCAGCATCACCGCCAGTCGCCGCATGCGCGCACCTCCATGCCTGCAGGTGAGAGAACCGAACCGCACGCCGCACACACCGCCGCAGGCCGGCAATCTCAAGGGTACCAGACGCGGTCCGGCCTTTCAACCGGCGCGCGCCGAACCTACCCCGGACGCGCGCAAGAGGTTACCATGGCGGACGGAGGTGCGTCCGATGATGACGACCGTACTGGCGCTCGTTGTGACGGCTCTGGGCGGCGCGCCCGCCCCGGCCTTCGACCCCGTATTCCCCGCGCGCAAGGATGTCCTCGCGACCCTGAAGGCGGGCCACCCCCGCCTCCTGGTCGACGCGGAGGCATTCTCCCGCATCGCGCGCCTGGCCGCGGACGACCCCCTTGCGGGCGCCTGGTACGCCACGATCCGCGCGGAAGCCGAGGGCCTCATCGCCAAGGAGCCCTCGCGCTACGAGATTCCCGACGGCCTGCGCCTGCTCTCGACCAGCCGGCGCGTGGTCAGCCGCGTCTACACGCTCGCGCTCGCACACCGCATCGAAAAGCAGAAACGCTACGCGGCGCGCGCGTTCAAGGAGCTCGCGGCGGCCGCCGCCTTTCCCGACTGGAACCCGCGGCATTTTCTCGACACGTCCGAGATGACGCACGCCTTTGCGATCGGCTACGACTGGTTGTACGACGTCTGGACCGACGAGGAACGGGGCGTGATCCGCCGGGCGATCATCGACAAGGGCCTGACGCCGGCGCTGGCCGCCTACCGCAGGGAGCCGGGCTCCGGGGGCTGGCCGCGGTCGCGGCACAACTGGAACCAGGTGTGCAACGGCGGCATCGGCGCGGGCGCGCTCGCGCTCGCCGACGAGATTCCCGACATGGCGGCCGAGATCCTCGAGCGCGGCCTGGCCTCGTTCGTCCTCCCGAGCAGGGAGTTCGCGCCCGACGGCGCGTGGGCCGAGGGCCCCGGTTACTGGCGTTACGCGACGCAGTACCACGTCCTGTTCCTGGCGGCGCTCGCGAGCGCGCTCGGCACCGACTTCGGGCTCTCGAACGCGCCCGGCCTCGCCGAGACGGGCACGTTCCCGCTCTACATGACCGGCCCGACCGGCCAGACGTTCAACTTCGCCGACGCCGGCGCGGGCGCCATTCGCGCCCCGCAGATGTTCTGGTTCGCGCGCAGGTTCGAGGCGCCGGTCTACGCGTGGTACGCGCGGGCGCATGCCGGTCCCGAGGTCCTCGACCTCGTGTGGTTCGACGCGCGCGGCGATGCGGCCCGGGCCGCGGCGCTTCCCCTCGCCAGGCACTACCGCCACGCCGAGGTCGCGACGCTCCGGAGCGCCTGGGACGACCCAAACGCCATCTTCGTCGGCTTCAAGGCCGGCGACAACAAGGCCAACCACAGCAACCTCGACACAGGCACGTTCGTCCTGGAGGCGCTCGGACAGCGCTGGGCGATCGACCTGGGCGCCGACGACTACAACCTGCCGGGGTACTTCGGAGCGCAGCGCTGGACGTACTACCGCCTGCGCGCCGAGGGGCACAACACCCTCGTCATCAACCCGGGGAGGAAGCCGGACCAGGACCCGCGCGCGGCGACCGCGATCGCGCGCTTGGCGGCCGCGCCCGGCCGCTCGTTCGCGATCGCGGACCTCACGGCCGCGTACAAGGAATGGGCGGCATCGGTCGCGCGCGGCGTCGCGCTCATCGACAACCGCGCGGTGCTCGTCCAGGACGAGATCGAGCTCCCGGCGCCCGGCGACATCCGCTGGTTCATGCACACGCGAGCGGAGATCGCGCAGACGTCGGGCGGCGCGACGCTGTCGCTCGGCGGGGCCGCCCTCGCGGTCAAGATCATCGAGCCGGCGGGCGCCGCGTTCACGGTCATGGATGCCGTGCCGCTGCCCGAGGGCCCCAAGCCCGAGCGCCAGAACGAGAACAAGGGCGTGCGCAAGCTCGCGCTCGCACTCCCGGGCGCCGCGCGCGCGCGGATCGCAATCGCGTTCATTCCCCTGCGCGGGGACGCGGCCGCGCCCCCGCCCTCCGTCGCGCCGCTTTCGGCATGGTGAGACGATGCTCGAATCTCTCGGCACGCTCAGCCTCGAGCTCTGGCAGGTTCTCGGCGAGATGGCGCCGTATCTTCTCTTCGGATTCCTCGCCGCCGGCATCCTCGCGGTCGTGATCCCGCCCGAGGCGGTCGAGCGCCACCTCGGCGGCAAGGGCCTGTGGCCGGCGGTCAAGGCGGCGGTCTTCGGCATACCGCTTCCCCTGTGCTCGTGCGCGGTGATACCGGTCACGGCCTCGCTCATGCGCCACGGCGCGAGCCGCTCCGCCGCAGTCGCGTTCCTGCTGTCGACGCCCCAGACGGGCATCGACAGCATCCTCGTGACGCTGAGCCTGCTCGGGCCGGCGTTCGCGATCTTCCGCCCCATCGCGGCGTTCGTCATCGGCGTCGCGGGCGGCGGGCTCGTCGCGCTCCTGGACAAGGAATCGCCCGCGGCGGAGAACCCGGCCGATGCCGGCTGTTCCTGCCACGCCGCGCCGTGCTGCCGGGAGCGCCGGCCGAACGTCGCCGCGCGCATTCTCTCCTACGGTTTCGTCACGCTGCCGCGCGACATTGCCGTGCCGCTCCTCATCGGTCTGGCGATCTCGGGCGTCATCGCGGTCGCGGTGCCCGCCGATTTCTTCGCGGGCAGCCTCGGCACGGGTCTCACGGGGATGCTCCTGATGCTGGTCCTGGGGCTCCCGCTCTATGTCTGCGCCACGGCGTCGGTGCCGATCGCCGCCGTGCTCATCGCCAAGGGCGTCTCGCCCGGCGCCGCCCTGGTCTTCCTCATGACCGGCCCGGCCACCAACGCCGCGACGATCGCCACGGTCTGGAAGCTCATGGGACGGCGCGTCGCCGGCATCTACCTCGGCACGGTCGGCGCGAGCGCGCTTGCGTGCGGATTGCTCCTCGACTGGATCATCGTGGCCTCGGGCACGGAGGCCTCCTGCCACGGGTTCTTCGAGCTCCCGCCGCTCGTCCGCACCGCGTGCGCCGTGACGCTCCTTCTCGTGCTCGGCGCGGCGCTGCTTCCGCGGAGGAAGGCATCGGCCGCGCACTCCGAATGATCGGTCTTGCGCCGGAGTCGCGCCGTCTTCGGCCGGCCCGTTCCCCCCGGAATCGCGCGCATCCTTGCCCCGCACGGGGCGCGATGGTAACTTTTGCAGTGAAACCCAGGCCGGAGGTATGCCCGTGTGCGCACTGTTTCTCGCGCTGATCGCCGCCGCCCAGACGCCGCCCGTCGAGTTTCCCGTCACCGCGCTCAAGCCCGCCCTCGCGGAGGCGCGGGCCGCGGACAGGCTCGTCGTCGCCGAGTTCTGGACGATGAAGACCGAGCCCAGCCGTTCGTACCGCACGACGACGCTGAGCTCTCCGGCCGTGCTCGGATGGCTCGGCACGCACGCGGTCGGGGCGCGCGTCAACGTGGACTTCAACGCGAAGATCTGCGCGCAGCTCGCCGTGGTCGATGTGCCCACGCTGCTCGTCCTTGACGCCGGCGCGGTCGTGTGGGGCCGCATCGCGGGCGAGAAGAAGCCCGAGGAAATAGTCGCCGAGCTCGAGGCGGCGCGCGTCGCGCGTACGGCGTTCGCCGAGGCCGAGGCGGCGCTCGCGTCCGCGCCCGACGACGCCCGCGCCCTGCGCACGCGGGTCGAGAGCCTCGTGCGCAACGAGAAGCCGGCCGAGGCGGAAAAGGCGCTCGCGCATCTCGCGCGCGTGAGCCGGGAAACGCAGGGACGCGAGGCGCTCGCGCTGAGGATCGGCGACCTCTACTTCGCCGCGCGGCAGGACCCGGACGCGAAGCGGATCTACGTGCAGGCCGCCGACTGGGCCAGAACGGGCGACAAGAACGTGCGCCCGCCCGCCGTCATCGCGCTGGCCGCGATCGAGCTGCGCGGCAACCGGCCCGACAAGGCGGTCGAGATCCTTTTGATCCTGCTCGGGGAATCGGACCGCTTCCCCGAGCGCTCCAAGGCGCTCTTCATTCTCGGCGAAGCGTACCTGACGAAGCTCGGGGACCGCGCGAAGGCCAAGGAAGCGCTCCTGCGCCTGAGGGAGAACTACAACGACCGCTATTCCGAGGCGGCCAAGTCCCTCCTGCGCTACATCGAGCTTCAGGAGAAAGGCCTGATCTCCCCCGACGGCGACGATTTCGGTCCGACCTCCGCGAAGTGACTCCGGCGCTACCGCCCCGCGCCCACGGGCGCCGTTGCGGACTTGCGCTTCTTCGACAGGAGCTTGCGCGGGTCGAGCCACGACGTGAGGCCGATGCCAAGACCCTGGGGTTTTCCGCGGTCGTACTCTTCCGCGAGGCCGGAGGCCCCGCGCACCTTGCGAACCTTCACGTTCTCGAAACCACCCATTGCGACTCCTTTCTTGCTACCAGATGATCGTCCGGAAAAGTGCGGGGCTTGAGGGGGCATGGCCGCAGGAGCCGGATGGACGCGCCGGCCGCATCCCAAGGACGATGACCGCGGAGACGGAAGGACGATGCCACAAAGACACGAAGACACCAAGGACCGGCGGTAGATCACCGCGCGTTCGAAACGCACCGGAGTCCCTTCGTGCCTTCGTGTCTTCGTGGCGATTCTTTTTCGTTCCCCGGCGACGGCCGTGTATCCCATGCACGCCACGGTCCGGTAAAATACCGGCAGCATGGATTCCACACCGCCGGCCTCCGGCCCCTACTGGCGCTCGTTCGACGCCTACCTGCGCGAACGATTCGGCGCGAAGGTGCTCAAGATCCCGCTCGACGCCGGGTTCTCCTGCCCCAACCGCGAGCGCGGCGGCGAGGGATGCTCGTTCTGCGACAACGCGGCCTTCAGCCCCCACGCCGTCCGGCCCGGCGGGAAGCCCGCGCCGCTCGACGCGCAGATCGAGACGGGACTCGCGCGCGCGGCGCGCCGCGGGGCGCGCGCCTGCATGGCGTACTTCCAGGCCTTCACGAACACCTATGCGCCCATCGCGGCGCTCAAGGATGCCTACGACCGCGCCGCCGGCCGGCCGGGCATCGTCGCGCTCGCCGTCGGCACCCGCCCCGACTGCGTCGGCGACGACGTGCTCGAGCTGCTCGCCTCGTACTGCGCCCGCGTGGAGGTCTGGCTCGAGCTCGGGCTTCAGTCGGCGAACGACGAGACGCTCGCGCGCCTCAACCGCGGCCACACGTACGCGCAGTTCCTCGACGCGGTCGCGCGCTGCCGGCGCTTCCCGCTCAAGCTCTGCGTGCACGTGATCATCGGCCTCCCGGGCGAGACCCGCGCGCGGGGCAACCGCACGGCGGACGAGCTCGCGGCGCTGTCCGTCCACGGCCTGAAGCTGCACCCCCTGCAGATCCTCGCGGGCACGAGGCTCGCCGAGGAGCACGCGCGCGGGGCCGTCGCGCTGATATCGGAGGACGAATTCGTTGCGCGCGCCGCCGATTTCCTCGAGCGCACGCCGCCCGATGTCGTCATCCAGCGCCTCACGGCCGATGCCCTGGGGCCCGCCCTCATCGCCCCGTCCTGGTCGCGGAACAAGCAGCGCCTTCTCGCGAAGATCGCGGACGAGCTCGCGCGCCGCGGCACGCGCCAGGGAGCGCGCGCGCCGGCGCCCCCGTCTCCTTGCATCGGCGCAGGCGATTCGCTATAGTCGGCGGGTTAAGTTCGGTTTTTCCCGGCGCGAGGCACGACGCATGCGCACACCGCGACGCCGTTCCCGCGCCGGGCGACACAATCCGCTCGGGAGGTGCACATGGCGCGTACAACGGTCACGGTCGACGGCAACGAGGCCGCTGCGTATGTGGCGCACAAGCTCAACGAAGTGATCGTCATCTATCCGATCACGCCCTCATCGCCGATGGGCGAGTGGGCCGATGAGTACTCGGCCAACGGCCAGAAGAACATCTGGGGCACCGTGCCGCAGGTCACCGAGATGCAGAGCGAGGGCGGCGCCGCGGCCGCGGTGCACGGCGCGCTCATGACGGGCGCCCTCTGCACGACCTTCACCGCCTCCCAGGGGCTGCTGCTGATGATCCCCACGATGTTCAAGATCGCGGGCGAGCTGCTTCCGACCTGCTTCCACGTGTCGGCGCGCACCGTCGCCACGCATGCGCTCTCGATCTTCGGCGACCACAGCGACATCGGCGCGGTGCGTTCGACCGGCTGGGCCCTGCTTGCCTCCAACTCGATCCAGGAGATCCACGACTTCGTCCTGATCGCCCAGGCCGCGACGCTCGCGTCGCGCATCCCGTTCGTGCACTTCTTCGACGGCTTCCGCTCGTCGCACGAGGTGCAGAAGATCGAGCAGCTCACGCTCGACGACATGCGCGCCATGATCGATGAGGCGCGCATCCAGGAGCACCGCGCCCGCGCGCTCTCGCCCGACTGCCCGACGATCAGGGGCACCGCCCAGAACCCCGACGTCTTCTTCCAGGCCCGCGAGACCTGCAACCCGTTCTACGCGGCATGCGCCGACATCGTCCAGAAGGCGATGAACAAGTTCGCCGCCCTCACGGGCCGCACGTACGGCCTCTTCGACTATGTCGGCGCGCCCGATGCGGAGCGCGTCATCGTGCTCATGGGCTCCGGCGCCGAGACCGTGCAGGAAACCGCCGAGCACCTCAACGCCCACGGCGGGAAGGTCGGCCTCGTCAAGGTCCACCTCCTGCAGCCCTTCTCGGTCGCGCACTTCGTCGCGGCGCTGCCGAAGACCGTCAAGGCGATCGCGGTCCTCGACCGCACCAAGGAGCCGGGCGCCGTGGGCGAGCCCCTGTACATGAACGTGCACACGGCCATCAACGAGGCCCGGGCGGCCGGCACGTTCCCCTGCGCGGGGATGCCGCGCATCATCGGCGGCCGCTACGGCCTGTCCTCCAAGGAGTTCTCGCCCGGCATGGTGAAGGCCGTGTACGACGAGCTCGCCAAGCCCGAGCCCAAGAACCACTTCACGGTCGGCATCACGGACGACCTGGCGGGCACGAGCCTCGAGTTCGACCCCGACTTCTCGACCGAGGGCAAGGGCGTCGTGCGCGCGATCTTCTACGGCCTGGGCTCGGACGGCACGGTCGGCGCCAACAAGAACTCGATCAAGATCATCGGCGAGGAGACCGCCAACTTCGCCCAGGGCTACTTCGTCTACGATTCCAAGAAGGCCGGCTCGGTGACGGTCTCGCACCTCAGGTTCGGCCCCAATCCGATCCACTCGACCTACCTCATCAGCAAGGCCAACTTCGTCGCCTGCCACCAGCAGTTCTTCCTCGAGCGCTTCAACGTGCTGGAGAAGGCCGCGCCCGGCGCGACGTTCCTCCTCAACTCGCAGACCGGTCACGACGAGGTCTGGGACACGCTGCCGCGCGTCACGCAGGAGGACATCATCGCCAGGAAGATGAAGTTCTACGTGATCGACGCCTACCGCGTGGCCAAGGAGACCGGCATGGGCGTCAGGATCAACACGATCATGCAGACGTGCTTCTTCGCGATCTCGGGCGTGCTGCCGCGCGAGGAGGCCATCGAGTACATCAAGAAGGCCATCAAGAAGACCTACGGCGCCAAGGGCGAGCAGATCGTGAAGATGAACTTCAACGCGGTCGACCAGACCCTCGCCAACCTGCACGAGGTCGCGGTGCCCGCGAAGGCGACGAGCACGATCGAGCTCCGGCCGCCCGTGCCCGCCGAGGCCCCCGAATTCGTCCGCAACGTCGTCGGCGCCATGATCGTCGGCCGCGGCGATGACGTCACGGTCGCCCAGCTCCCCAACGACGGCACGTTCGACTCGGGCACGACGCAGTTCGAGAAGCGCAACGTGGCGCTCGATATTCCGATCTGGGACCCGTCCTGCTGCATTCAGTGCGGCAAGTGCTCGCTCGTCTGCCCCCACGCCGCGATCCGCATCAAGGCCTTCGACCCCGCCCTCGCCGCGGGCGCGCCGCCGTCCTTCCGCACCGCGCCCGTCAAGGGCAAGGACTCCCCCGCGAACTGGCTCTTCACGGTCCAGACCGCGCCGGAGGACTGCACGGGCTGCACGCTGTGCGTCATGAACTGCCCCGGCAAGAACAAGACGGTCGAGGGCAGAAAGGCGATCAACATGGAGCCGCAGCCGCCGATCCGCGAGCGGGAGCGCGCGAACTACGAGTTCTTCCTGAGCCTTCCCAACGCCGACCGCGGCACGGTCAAGGTCGACTCGGTGAAGGGCTCGCAGCTCCTCGCGCCGCTCTTCGAGTACTCGGGCGCCTGCGCGGGCTGCGGCGAGACGCCGTACGTGAAGCTCCTGACGCAGCTCTTCGGAGACCGCCTCCTGATCTCCAACGCGACGGGCTGCTCCTCGATCTACGGCGGCAACCTGCCGACGTTCCCCTACACCAAGGACCGCAACGGCCGCGGCCCGGCGTGGTGCAACTCGCTCTTCGAGGACAACGCCGAGTTCGGCTTCGGCTACCGCCTGACGATCGACAAGCAGGCGGAATTCGCGCGCGAGCTCATGGCGGGCCTGGCCGGCCAGGTCGGCGGGGAGCTCGTCAAGCGCATCCTCGAGGCCGACCAGCGCACCGAGGCCGGCATCGCCGCCCAGCGCGACCGCGTCGCGCAGCTCAAGAACAAGCTCCGGGCGATCGACTCGGCCGAGGCCGTGCGCCTGCACGCGCTCGCCGACTTCCTCGTCAAGAAGAGCGTGTGGATCATGGGCGGCGACGGCTGGGCGTACGACATCGGGTACGGCGGGCTCGACCACGTGCTCGCCTCCGGGCGTAACGTCAACGTGCTCGTCATGGACACCGAGGTCTACTCCAACACGGGCGGCCAGATGTCCAAGTCCACGCCCCTCGGCGCCGTGGCCAAGTTCGCGGCCGCCGGCAAGCCCCTGCCCAAGAAGGACATGGGCATGATCTTCATGACCTACGGGAACATCTACATCGCGCGCGTCGCCATGGGCTACAACGACCTGCAGGTGATCCGCGCCATGCTCGAGGCGGACGCCTACGACGGGCCCAGCATCATCATCGCCTACGCGCATTGCATCGCGCACGGCATCAACATGGCCGAGGGCCTCTTGACCCAGAAGGCGGCGGTCGACAGCGGCCACTACCCCCTCTTCAGGTTCAACCCGGCGCTCGCGGTCGAGGGCAAGAACCCGCTCAAGCTCGACTCCAAGCCGCCGAAGATCCCGCTCGAGGACTTCGTGTACCAGCAGACGCGCTTCAAGATGCTCACGAAGATGATGCCCGAACGCGCCAAGAGTCTGCTCGCGCTGGCCAAGAAGGACATCGCGCAGCGCTGGCGCCTCTACGAGCAGTGGGCCGCCATGGAGTACGGGAACGGCCCGTCCGAGGCCGCGGCCGAGGCCGATGGTGCGCCCGAGACGAAGGCGTGACGGCCGGCAGGCAGGCCGATCGGGGGGCCGCGTTCGCGCGCGGCCCCCTCGCGTTGTTCAGGGGCGCCTGCGGGGCGCCGGCATGAAGATCTCGGTCGCCAGCGCGCCGAGCGTGCCGAAGAACGGGTGCAGGAACAAGGCCCACAGGAACGATTTGACAAAGGCGCCGCCGAGCGGTTCGTCCGCCGCGGGCGCGATGGCGTGGAGCACGGTGTGGCCGAGGCTGAAGACCGCCGCCATCGCCGCGCCCCCGGCGAGCGCTGCGATGACCCGCCGCGAGAGCGCCGCCCCGCCGGCCCCCAGGGTCGCGATGCTCCCCGCAAGCAACGGCAGCCCCATCATGAGCGGCCACAGCGCGAGCTCGTCCGGCGCCGCGCCCCTTCGGAGTT
>JBFZCA010000474.1:0-26611 GCA_041308205.1 Planctomycetota bacterium
GCATACGAGATCCGCGTGCACGCCCGCTACAACCCCGACGCCGTCACGCAGTACAACATCGTCCCCGGCCTCATGGGCGTCGTGCTCACCATGACGATGATCATGATCACGGCGCTCGCCATCACGCGCGAGCGCGAGCGCGGCACGATGGAGAATCTCCTCTCCATGCCGACGCGGCCGTTCGAGGTGCTGGCGGGCAAGATCATTCCCTACATCCTCGTGGGGTACGTGCAGGTCGCCGTCATCCTGCTCGCGGCCAGGCTGCTCTTCGAGGTGCCCATGCTGGGGAGCCTGACGCTGCTTCTGGCCGTGTCGCTCGTGTTCATCGTCGCCAACCTCGCGATGGGCATCACCTTCTCGACCGTGGCCCGCAACCAGCTCCAGGCCATGGAGATGGCGTTCTTCGTGTTCCTGCCGTCCATCCTGCTCTCGGGCTTCATGTTCCCCTTCCGCGGGATGCCGGTGTGGGCGCAGGCGCTCGGCGAGGTGCTGCCGATCACGCACTTCCTGCGCATCGTCCGCGGCATCCTGCTCAAGGGAAGCGGATTCGCCGAGGTCGCCGGCGAGCTCTGGCAGATCGCGCTCTTCGGCGTGCTCGTCTTGGCCGTCGCCCTGAAACGCTACCGCAAGACGCTGGACTGACCGCATGGAAACGAAACAGGCGAAGCTCAGGAACGCGTGGCGCCGGGCGCTCGTGCTCCTGCTCGGCTCGTGCGCCGTGGGCCCCGACTACGAGAAGCCGGACGCGGCCGATCTGACGCCGCGCGAGTGGCGCTGGAAGGTCGCCGAGCCCTGCGACGCGGCGTCCAAGGGGCAATGGTGGACGCTCTTCAACGACCCGGCGCTCGATCGGCTGGAGGCGGCGGCCGTCGCCTCGAATCAGACGCTCCGCGCGGCGGCGGCGCGCGTCGATGCCGCCCGGGCCGCGGCCGGGCTCGCCCGCAGCCGTCTCTTTCCGTCGATCTCGCTCGACCCCGCGTACAGGCGCGAGCGCACGTCGGGCAATCCGCCGACCCCGATCCCGTTCGATATTCCCTCGGAGCGGATCGATACCTTCAGTTTCCCGCTCGATCTCGGGTACGAGATCGATCTGTGGGGGCGGGTCCGCCGGTCCCGCGAGGCCGCGCACGCGCAGGCGGAGGGCAGCGACGCGGACTACCGGAACGTCCTCCTCACGCTGACCGCGGATGTGGCCGTCAACTACATTCTGCTGCGCTCGCTGGACGCCGAGGCCGCGCTGTGCCGCCGGGCGGTCGAGCTGCACGCCGACTCCGTTCGCATCCTCGAGGCGCAGCACGCCGCGGGCGCCGTTGCGGAGATCGAGGCGGCCCGCGCGAAGGCGGAGCTCGGGAGCGCCGAGGCGGAGCTGGCCGCGGTCGTCCGGCAGCGGGAGGAGGCGTTCAACGCGCTGGCGCTCCTGTGCGGCAGCGCGCCCGGTTCTTTCCAGGTTCCCGGCGGGCCGATGATGGCGGCCGCCATCGCGGTTCCCGCCGGCCTGCCCTCCTCGCTCCTGGAACGCCGTCCGGACATAGCGGCCGCCGAGAGAAACCTCGCCGCGTGGAATGCCCGCATCGGCGTTGCGAAGGCCGCCTACTATCCCGCGGTTCGCGTGACGGGCCAGGCCGGGTACCTGAGCGCCGAGGCCAAGAGCCTGTTCGATGCCGACAGCCACGTCTGGTCGATTGCGCCGAGCGTGAGCATGCCGCTCTTCGACGCCGGAAGGACCGCCGCCGAGGTCGAGCAGGCGGAGGCAGGCTACCGGGAAGCGCTCGCCGGCTATCGACAGACGGTGCTCGCCGCCTTCAAGGATGTCGAGGACGCCCTCGCGGGGATCGCGCTTCGAACCCGGGAGGCCGCCGCCCAGGCTGAAGCCCTCGCTGCGGCGGCGAGGATCGCCGCGCTCGCCCGCGCGCGCTACGAGGCCGGCGCCGGGACGTACCTGGAATTCGCGGACGCCGAGCGGTCGCGGCTCCGCCACGAACGCCTGCACATCCGGCTCGACGCCCGGCGCCTTTCGACCGGCGTGCTGCTCGTCAAGGCCCTCGGCGGGGGATGGGGGCCTTGATCCGGTGACTGTCCCCGGATTTCCGCGCCCGGATTTCCGCGCGTTGACCGCGTCCGGGCCCTCTGTTACGATGCGCGCCCGTACGGGCGCGATCGAGACAGCCCGCCTGGGAGAGAGGTCAGCATGCTGATCGGCATTCCCGCGGAGATCATGCACAACGAGCGGCGCGTGGCGGCCACCCCGGAAACCGTGGAGAAGCTCGTGCGCCTGGGGTACGAGGTGCTGGTCGAGGCCGGCGCGGGCGCCGGCATCTACGCCGATGACGAGCAGTACCGCAAGGCCGGGGCCGCGGTGACGGCGGACGCCGCGCAGGTCTTCGAGCGGGCCGACCTGGTCCTCAAGGTCAAGCAGCCCGGCTTCAACGAGGCGCTCAAGCGCCATGAGGTCGCGATGATGCGCGAGGGCGCCGTGCTCGTCACGTTCCTGCACCCGGCCTCGCCGACCAGCCTGCCCATCGTCAAGATGCTGGCCGAGCACCGCATCACGGCCTTCACGATGGACAGCATCCCGCGCACCTCGAAGGCCCAGCGCATGGATGCCCTGACCTCGATGAGCACCATCACCGGCTACAGGGCCGTCCTGGAGGCGGCCTGCCGCCTGCCGGTCTTCGTGCCCATGATGGGGACGGCCATCGGCATGCTCAAGCCGGCGAAGTTCCTGGTCGTCGGCTGCGGGGTCGTGGGCCTGCAGGCGGTGGCGACGGCCAGGCGCCTGGGCGCCGTCACGGCCTGCGTCGACATCCGGCCCGAGGCCCGCGAGGAAGGCAGGAGCCTGGGCGCCAAGGTCGGCGGCTTCGAGGTGCCGGAGGAGCTGGCGCACGGCGAGGGCGGCTACGCGCGGGCCCTTCCCGCGGAATGGATCGAGAAGGAGCGCGCCGCCCTGGCGCCCCTCATCGAGGATGCGGACGCCGTCATCCTGAGCGCCCTGGTTCCCGGCGAGCGCGCCCCGGTCATTGTCACCGAGGACATGGTGCTGCGCATGCGCGCGGGCTCGGTCATCGTCGACGTGGCCATCGACCAGGGCGGGAACTGCCGGGCCACCGTGCCCGGCGAGGAGATCGTCCTGCACGACGTGACGGTGAGCGGGATCCAGAACATTCCCGGCAGCGTGCCCGTGCACGCGACGTACCTGTACGCCAGCAACATGCTGAATTTCCTCGGCAATCTGCTGGACGGCGGTTCGGGCCGCATCAACTGGGATGACGAGATCGTCAAGGCGACGCTGGTGACGCGCGACGGCGCGATCGTGCACAAGGGGACGCTCAAGGCCATGCAGGGCCAGGCGGGGTGAGGCCGCACGGCCGGAGGAACGCGCATGGGAGAGCTGCTGCTTCTGCTGGGGGTGTTCGCCGGCGCGCTTGCGATCGGCTACGTTCTCATTTCCAGGGTCCCGCCGCTTCTCCACACGCCGCTCATGTCGCTCACCAACGCCGTATCGGCCGTCACGGTTCTGGGCGCCCTGCTGATCTTCACGCACGTCGGCGGCGGGGAATCGGGCGGCGCGGGACTCGTCCTCGTCGGCGGCATTGCCGTCGCCATGGCCATGTTCAACGTGCTGGGCGGATTCGTCATCACGGACCGCATGCTGAGGCTTTTCAAGAAGCGTTGAATCGAGCCCGCCCGCCGGCGGGAGAGCCGCGTATGAGCGACATCCTGAACCGCGCCATCGAATTCGCGATCATCGTCATCTTCATGGCCGGCTTCGCCCAGTTCCGTACGCCGGCGGGCGCCCGGCGCGGCAATCTGACCGCGGCCGCGGCCATGGTCATGGCCGCCGCGGTGGTGGTCCTGCGCGAGTCGATCGATGGCTGGCCCGTCATCGCCGCCGCGCTGGTTGCGGGCGGAGGGCTCGGGTGGGCGGTGGCCGCCAGGGTCACCATGCGCCAGATCCCGGCCATGATCGCGTTCCAGCACGGCGCGGGCGGCGTGGCGGCCTTCCTGGTGTCGGCGGCGGAGCTGGCGCGCGAACCTGCGAGCGGAATGAGCGTGGGCAAGATCGCGGGCGTGCTGGGGATCGCGCTCGGCGCCGCGACGTTCGCGGGAAGTCTGGTCGCCGGCGGCAAGCTCGCGGGCCTGCTCAAGGGGACGCCGACCGTGTTGCCGCGCCACGGCGCGATCACCGGGGCGACGCTGGCCGTCCTCGTCGTTCTGGGCGCCGTCGCCGGCCTGAGCGGGCCGGGCGCCGTCGTGTGGGGCTCGATCGCGCTCATCGCCGTCTCGATGTGGCTCGGCGTCGCGGCCGCCATCCGCATCGGCGGCGCGGACATGCCCGTCTTGATCTCCTTCCTCAACGCGGCGGCGGGGCTGGCCGCGGCCTTCTGCGGGATCGTCATCAGGAACCAGCTTCTCATCGCCTGCGGCGCGGCGGTGGCCGCCTCGGGATCCATCCTCACGCACGTGATGTGCAAGGCCATGCATCGCGATCTGCGCAGGGTGTTCCTGGGATTCGCGCCGGCGGGGCCGGCCCCGCGATGGCTTCCCGATGACTCGGGCGGCGGCGATGGGACCGAGGCGGCGCGGCCGGCTGCGGCATCCGGGACCATGACCGCGCAGGCGTCCGGGGACAGGACGGCGGCGCCGGCCGCCGCGGTGGACCCGCACGCCAGGGCCGTCGCCCTGGCGCGCGAAGCCAAGCGCGTGATCTTCGTGCCCGGGTACGGCATGGCGCTGGCGCAGGCCCAGTTCCAGACGGCGCAGCTTGCCGGCGCGCTCGAGTCGCGCGGAGCCGAGGTGTGCTTCGCCATCCACCCCGTGGCCGGCCGCATGCCCGGGCACATGAACGTGCTGCTCGCCGAGGCCGAGGTCTCCTACGACAAGCTGCTCGAGCTGGACGAGGCCAACCGGCGCCTCAAGGACGCGGACCTGGCGCTCGTCGTCGGGGCGTGCGATGTGGTCAACCCGGCGGCCGTGGAGATCGAGGGGACGCCCATCTCGGGCATGCCCATCATCGACGCGGGGGCTGCGCGCCACGTGCTCGTGTGCAACCTCGATGCGCGGCCCGGCTACTCGGGGGTGGAGAACCTCCTCTACACGAGGCCCAACGTCGTGCTGCTCTTCGGCGATGCCGCGAGGACGCTGGAGCGGATCATCGAAGGCGTGAAGGCCTGACGGCGCCCGCGGCGGACCCGCGGCCGTGTGCTCCGCGGCCCTATTCTTTCCCCTGCCACGCGAGCCGGGCGGCGAGCCGCAGCGCGGCGGCGGCTCGCGCGGATTCCGGCGTGCCCTTGGTTCCGAAGAGCGCCTCGGCGAGGTCCGCGAACTCGCCTCCCGTCGCCGCCATGTAGCCGAGGAAGAGCGGCGTGCGCACGCCCTGCGCGCAGCGCCACATGGCGCGCACGCTCTCGGGATCCGGCCCCGGGCATGCCAGGGTCTTGAACCCCTCCTGCTGGAAGTGGGCGATCGAAGGGTACTCCGTGCGCACGGCGGGGTGCCAGTCGCAGATTATGATGTCGCGCGGCAGGTACGCGATCGCGCCCGCCGTGCCCATCTCGCTGGCCTCGTACCTGGAGTACCCGTGCGTCGCGGCGTCGAGCAGCCGGTCGCCCCACATGAGCACGGTGTTGTCCTTGCCGCGCAGAAACGCATGGTACTGGACGATGGCCGCCGCGAGGATCTCCAAGGCCGAGGAACGCCGGCAGCGCGGGCACTCCTCCTCGGCGAGCAGGAAGACCTGGTCCAGGCCGATGTGGAAGTGCGTGCAGTTGAAGGCCTTGATGAGCTCGGACCACAGCGGGAACACGATGCCCGGCAGGAACGGGTGCCGCGGGCACCACGAGCGGCGCTCGAGGCGCGCGTCCCCGAACTTGAGCCCGGGCGTCTCATCGAGCTCCGGATGGGCCGCGAGGAGCGCGTGGTTGCGCTCGGCGCTCGACTGGTGCCCGATGCTCTTGAACTCCGGGATCGCGCGTATGCCGCGCGACACGAGCAGCGCGCTCAGCTCCGCACAGAAATCGGCGGGCTGCGCGAGGGGATCCTCGAGCTCCTGGCGGCTCCGGAACTGAAAGCGGTAGTTCACCTCGATGACCGCGAAATTCACGCGGGAGGGCAGCAGGACCTCGTCCACGAAGCGGCTGAATTCCTTGAACTGCGCCTGCGCGGGCAGGCGGCAATGGACGCCGCGCCAGGGGACATCGGGCCAGTCGCGCACGAAGCAGGAGGGGATGAAGCGCCGGCCGACATCCATGGCCTCGCGCAGGCACAGGAGGCCCCACTGGATGCTCTGCGCATCGCGTCCGAGGACGAGGAAGCCCTTGGGCGACACCTCGAGCACGAAGCCCTCGGGCCTCGGCGGCACCTCCAGCACGCGCGCTTCGACGGCGACGTCGCCCATCGCCACGGCCTCGACATTGGCGAGCTTGATCGTGACGACGCGAAGGCTGAGGCTCGTTCCCTCGAACTTCTCGGCGAGAACCCACAGCTTCTCCTTGGCCTTGGCCGTGCTCCGGATCTGGAGGTCGGCCGGAAACGTGTAGCCGCCGGAGCCCGGCTGCATCTCCTTGGGCCGGATGGCGAACGGCGCGGGCGTCTCGGCGCCGCCCGCCGCCGGGCACGCGCAGATCGCCGCGCAGACCGCCGCGAGGCTAGCTCCGCGGCGCAATCCCGTCCTCATGCGCAAACCTCCCGCACAGCGTTTCTACGAGATAGTGGAAGACGACATCGTGCGCGGCTTCGGCCGCGCCCATGTTGTCGATGGGCACGCGGAGGTTGTGGCGCGCCAGCGGCGCGAGCGCGCCGCCGTCGAACCCCGTCAGGCCGATGGTGATCATGCCGTGGGCGTTGGCCCAGGCCGCGGCCTCGCGCACGTTGGGGCTGTTGCCCGAACCGCTGATGGCGATGAGGAGATCGCCCGGGGCGGCGTACGTGCGGAGCTGCTCGACGAATACGCGCTCGTAGCCCTCGTCGTTCGCCCACGCCATGATCGCGGACGTGTTGTCGGTCAGGCTCAACACCTTGAGCCGGCGCTGGCGGTCGAAGTCGCGCAGCGTGCCCTTGACGAGGTCCTCGCAGAAGTGCGAGGCGTTGGCCGCGCTGCCGCCGTTGCCGATCACGAAGACGGTGCGCCCCTCCGCGCGCGCGCGCGCGAACAGATCCGCGATGGCTTCGACGGCGCCGGCGTCGATGCGCTCGAGCACCTCCGCGAACCACCGGCGATAGGCTGCAAAATCCATGGCCTCGGCACCCCTTTCCGCCGCGCGCTACGGGCCGAACATCCAGGCGCACAGGCGCTCGTGCTCGGCGAAGTTCGGCACGATGGCATCGGCGCCCGCGAGGATCAGGCGCGCGCGCTTCCACCGGTCGATCTCCCGGCACGCGGGCTCGTCCGTGGCGACGCCGATCGCGGCGCCGCCCACCTCCTTGATGTTCTCGATCTCGACGTAGCCGTCGCCGAACCCGACGAGCTCGGCCGCGCGCAGCTCATGTTCCGCCATTATACGCCCGATGACCAGGCGCTTGGAGTAATTCCGGTAGTCATCGATGGCGCCGTACACCTTGTCCTCGACGTAGGGCGCGAGGCCGAGGAGCTCGGCCTCGCGCGCCGCGAACTTCTCATCGGTGCCGCTCGCCACGAAGATCCGCATCCCGCGCGCCTTGAGGGCGTCGAGGAGCGCGATGCTCCCCGGCACCAGGTAGTCTTCCGGCCGCGCGCGGCCTTCCTCGAGCGCCCGCACGCGGCCCTCGATCTTCTCCCAGAGGCGGTCGAGGTAGGCGTGCTTGTACTCGAGCGCATCGCGCGGCGTGCCGCCGCGCCGCCGCACCTGCTCGGCGAGCTCGAGCATCTGGTAGATCGTCTGCTTTCCCGTGAGGCGGTAGACGAACTGCGTGACGATCGCCGTCAGATCGCCGTCGGACTCGCCCGTGCGGAGCTCCTTGAGGGTCTCGACCATCATGGGGACCATGACATCGACCCAGCCGCTGCGGATGAGCGACAGCGTGCCGTCGAAGTCGAAGAGCGCGGCCCGCGCGCCGCGCGCCGCCGCGGGGCGGATCGCCTCGATCGCGGTGCCGGGCAGGAGCGCCCCTCCCGCGATATCGAGGTCGGTGATGCGAGTCCAGTCGATGTCGGCCATGGATGCGCAGGCGCCCGCGCGGTCCGGGCCGCCGCGGCGGCTCAGGCCTGCGGCGCGGGCGCGGCCTCCTCTTCGTGCGGTGCGACGAGCGGCACCAGGAAGTTGATGACGGCGAAGGCGATGACGGGCATCGCCGCGATGCCGAGCGTCAGGACGATCTCGCGGGGCTCGGGCGCGTACGCCACGACCCCCCGGAAACTCTTGCTCACGAGCTGGCCGCCGATGATTATGTTCCACAGCAGGGCGAAGCTCTGGGCGATGCCGCAGGCCCCGGCGGCCAGCGCCGCGAGCTTGAACAGGGGGCCGCGGAGCCTGAGCGCGAAGGCGCAGGCGAGCACGGCGAGCGGAACGCACGTGCCCAGCCCGAGGAAGACCGTGAAGAACATGGTCGTGAGCGGACCGCCGCTCGCGAACAGGGTCTCGACGACCGTGGCCGAGTAGCTCTCGATGTAGGCGGTCTCGACGACCTCGAGGATCGTGAGCGCGGCGACGGCGCCGATGGCGGCGATGAGGTACTTGCCGAGCGCCCTGACCGTCTCGTCCTTGAGGAGCGCGGGCCTGAAGATCATGCCGAGGAGCAGCGTGAACGAGATGCCGTTGACGATGCCGGCGAGCAGCAGGACGACCGGCCTGAGCGTCGAGTTCCAGCCAGGGTTGCCGGGCACGGTTGCGAAGATGAAGGCCACGTAGCCGGTCAGGAGCGCATCCGCGGGCAGGGCCACGATCTTCAGGAACCTGGCGAGGCCGTGGTCGATCCTCTCGGCCTGCGGCGTGACTTCGACGATGCCCAGGGCGAGGATGCGGTACAGAAGGCCCATGATGCCCGTTCTCTCGCGAGCGCGCGCGGCCAGGTCCTTCCTGAAGATGAACCAGGCGTGCAGCGCGATCACGGCCGCGACGAACGTGAAGACGAAGCCGAAGACCGCCATGGGCGAGCTGAAGCGCGGCGTCGCCATGATGTTGAAGGCGCGCGCGGGCTGGCCCAGGTCGAGCAGGATCGGGAGGAACACGAACGGGATGAAGCTCAGGCCGACGGCGAGCCCCAGCCGTGCGACGGGTGCGAACGCCTTGCGGCCGAAGAGCGTCGGAAGGGCGGACACGAACATGCCGCCGAAGATCGATGATGTCATGAACGGGTAGAGGACGATGACGAGCCCCCAGACGACCGATTTCTCGACCTCGTTCGGGAACAGGAACTGCGTTTCCATCAGAGCACCTCGCGCGCGAGCTGGGTGTACCGGACCTGGGGATCGTTGCCGGTTTCCGGACGGATCGTGTACACGCGGTTCGTGCGAATGTACGCGGTCACCGGGTCTTCCGGGTCGGCCAGGACGCCGAAGCGCCGCGCCCCCGTGGGGCACGCCGCGACGCAGGCGGGCTTGAGGCCCTTCGTGATGCGGTGGTAGCACCACGTGCACTTCTCCGCGACGCCGCGGCCGAAGCGCCGGTCCAGGTGGCGCATGCCGTAGGGGCAGGCCTGGATGCAGTAACCGCACCCGACGCAGCGCTTGTCATCGACCAGCACGACGCCCTCGGGCGACGTGTAGGTCGCCGAGGTGGGGCAGACCTTCACGCACGAGGGGTGCGCGCAGTGGTTGCAGAGCTTCGGCACGAAGAAGCCCTGGAGCACCTTCTCGGCGATGGGCGGATAGCCGTGCTCGCCGCCCTCCGGCGAGTCCACGCGCACCGCGATGCCCTGCGGCGTCTCGACCTGCACGTAGCGCTCGACCCACGTGCGGAAGCGCGTGGGCTGCTCGGCGCTGTTCTCGGCCTTGTGCCCCTCGGTGTAGAGATAGCGGGAAAGCGCCGAGCGCTCGTCCGCCGGCGCCGCCGGCGAGGCGGACTCCGGCGCCTCCTCGACCTTCTTCGCCACGTTGTTCTCGGCGCGGCAGGCGCGCACGCAGTTGCCGCAGCCGATGCACTTCGTCGTGTCGACGAGGTACGCCCAGCGCGCGTATGCCGGGAAGCCCGCGCATCGCACGAGCCCCGCGGGCGGCGTGACGTCCTGCCCGAGCACCACGCCCACGAAGACAAGGCCGCTTCCGGCCAGGAACTCACGCCGTCCGAGTCTCTGTTCGTTCATGGCGGCTCTCCTCACATGGCGGGCTTGTGGGCGCTGTGACACGAGGTGCAGCCGGCCTCGCTGCCGTCGCCGTTCTGCTTCCGGTGCTTCTCGAAGCTCGCGATCTGCGGGAGCGATGCCGGCTTTCCGGCGAGTTCCCGGTGACACCCCATGCAGAATCCCACGTGGAACGCGGCGCGGGCGTCATCGATCTTCTGCTGCTCCTCCTTCGGGAGCTTGTCGTACTCCGCGGCGCCGACACGCGTCTCCGGCTTCCAGATCACGGGGCTGTCCTTGGCGCCGTCGCTCGCGACATGGCTTTGCGCCGGCCCGTGGCATGCCTGGCAGCCGATGTCCTTGTGTCCGCCGCGGAGCGTCGTGTTGAGGCGCGTCACGGCGTTCTCGCCGCCGTGGCAGCTCTTCTGCGCGCAGCTCTCCTCGGCGGCGTAGGCGAGGGGCGGGGCATCGGCGTGCTCCTTGAGCGAGTCCGCGCGGTAGACCCACCCCGGCGGGTGCGCACCGAAACCGGCGGGGACGAGCGCGTAGAGGACGACCACGGCGGCCGCGGCCACGACCAGGCCCACGACCGCCACCACGAGGAGGTGCCGGATGTGCTTCATGTTCCTCCCTGTGACGGAAAAGCCGCGCGCGGGGATAGGCGCCATCCACGAACGCCGCGACGCGGGCGCCACGAAGTGCCGCAATTATGAAGGCTGGGGCGTGCGGATGGAAGGGCCGCCTTCGCCGGAGACTGCGGCGCCCGCAGCTTCACGCCTCGGGCGTGCGTCCGATCAGGGCCTCGATGCGCGCGGCGATCATCGCCGCATCGCCCGGCGCGGCGGCGGAGAACCACACGCCCTGCGGATAGAGCATGACGTTCGGTCCGTCCGCGCAGAGGCCCAGGCATCCGCTCTGTGAGACGCGCACTCGGCCGCGCAAGCCGCGTTTCTCGATCTCGGCCTTGAGCGCCTCGCGGAGCGCGGCGCTCATGCCGTCCGCGCAGGACTTGCGCTGTCCGCCGCGGTCGTTGGTGCAGACGAATGCGTGGCACGCATGAGGAACGGGCCGCTCGTGCGCCATGCGTTTCCGCTCCATCTCACGGCCGGGGCGCGTCCGGAGGATCCGCATCGGGCAGCGGAAGCTCGAAATGGAAGTCCGTGCCCTCCTCCGCGGTCGATGTGAACCACACCTTGCCGCCCAGACAGCGCTCGCCCACGAGCCGCATGGCGTACGTGCCCAGGCCGCGGCCGCGGCCCGGCCTCGTGCTGAAACAGCGCGTGAACACCCGGGCGGCGGTCTCGTCCGGCATGACGCCCGCGTTGCGCGCCGTGAAGCGCGGCCGGCCCTCGACGAACTCGAACACGAGATCGGCGCTGCCTCCCGCGGGCGTCGCCTCGAGCGCGTTCTTCACCATGTGGACGAGGACGCTCGTCAGGAGCGCCGCGTCGGTTGCGATGGCGCAGGGTTCGTCCGGAAGCCGCATCACGAGCCCCTTGCCCTCGGCGCAGGAATGCCCGTCGAACAGCGTGTGGATATGCTCGAACACCTCGGCGGGAACGACCCGTTCGCGCCGCGGCGTGAGCACGTGCTGCTCGGCCTGGAGCAGCACGCCGTACTGCGTGAACTCGCTGGTGAGACGCTCGGAGAGGCCGAGAATCGTGCGCGCCGCGGCCGAGGGCTTCTTCTGTGCGAGCTTGCGGCACCAGTCTTCGATCTCCTCCGCGATGTGCCTCGCATCGTGCAGGAATGTCCGCTCGAGGAGCTCGCGCCGCTTCGACGCGCTTATGTCGACGAGCACGAGCGCGATGACCGGCGTCGAGCCGACGACGAGCGGCGCGGCGCGGACTTTGAACTCGACGCATTCGAGATGGCCGTTCCTGCGCATCGTCAGCCAGCATTCGCCGCCGGCGGGCACGCCGTTGGCCTGACCCGCCAGGATGGCGAGCACCGCGCCGCAGTACCGGCATGCGGGCGCCGTGCCGCAGCCGTCCGGCCCCTCGGCGGCATGATCGCACCCGAAGGCCTCTCCCGGCCGGCGTCCGAGGATGGGGTCGAACTCCTTGAGATTGAGCGCGTCCATGACCTCGCGGCTTGCGGCGAGGATCTGGCGCTGGGTGTTCAGGACGAGCACGTACCCGCCGACCGACTCGAGAATCGCCTTCACGATGGGGTCGCGGATCGTGAGCGCGGTCAGCAGCCGGACCATCTCCCGCGTGGCGCGCCCCGGCGGCGCGAAGTACGTGTCGGGCGGCATCGATCCGGACGATGCGTCGTCCCAGTGCTCCAGCGCCGGCATACGCGACCTCACCACAGAGTGACAGAATCTACGACCGTGTCCGCGGCCCCATGCAGCAACAACGCTTCGTCGCACTGTACGTGCGTCCCGGGAGGAAAGCAAGTGTGTTTCGTGTAATATCCGTCGCGGGCAGGCGCGCGAGCCGCACCGGAGGGGCGCGTTGAGCGTGCCCCCCGCGCGCGCTATAATCCCGTCGGTCCGGATGCGCCGCACGCTGACCCCCGTGACAACCTCGGAGGATGATGCCGTGAACCAGATGCCCCTTGCCGCCTGTGTCGTCATTGCCATGCTCTCGTGCGCGGGAGGCGCCGGCGGCGCAGAGAAGCTCGATGCGCCCCCCGGGGCGAATCTCGCGGTCGTCGCCGGGGCGACGACGTCGTTCGTGTCCGGCCACGAGACGATCGCGGCGCTCAACGACGGCGCGACGCCGGCGCACTCCGATGACAAGAGCCGCGGCGCCTACGGCAACTGGCCGCAGCGCGGCACGCAGTGGGTCGAGTACGAGTGGAGCCGGCCGATCTCGACGACCCGCACGGACGTCTACTGGTTCGACGATCAGCGCGGCGTCCGCCTCCCGAAGGCGTGCCGGCTCCTGTACTGGGACGGCGGCGCCTTCGCGCCCGTCCCCGGCGCGAGCGGTCCGGGGCTCGTGAAGAATCGCTTCAACGCCGCGACGTTTCCCGAGGTGACGACGAGCAGGCTGCGCCTGGAGCTCGACGGCGAGGGCACCTTCTCGACCGGAATCCTGGAATGGCGGGTGTACGACTCCGGCAGATCGCCCAACTTCGCGCCGACCGCGGAGGCCGGCGTCGACAGGGTCGTCGTGCTTCCCGGCCGGACGTATCTCGACGGCGCCGTGAAGGACGATGGCAAGCCCGCGGCCGCGCTGTCGGTCAACTGGGCCAAGCGCTCGGGCCCCGGCGACGTCACGTTCGCCGACCCCGCGTCGGCCGTCACCACGGCGCGGTTCTCGGCAACGGGCGACTACGTTCTCGCGCTCGCCGCCGACGACGGCGAGTTGCGCGCGTCGGACACGATCAAGGTCCGGGTGGAGGGGCCGCCCCCCGCGCAGCCGCTCGAACCCGTGTGGACGACGGCGTACGCGATCACGAGCCCGTTCTGGCGGGCGCGCGCCAAGGGCCTCATCGTGAACTGGATCCCGCACTGCATCCGGAAGATCGAGGACAAGGGCTTGCGCGAGGGCGGCATCGAGAACTTCGTCCAGGCCGCGCGGAAGCTCGCCGGCGCGGCCGACGCCAGGCACGTGGGAGCGCCCTTCGCCAATGCCTGGGTGTACAACACCGTGGAATCGATCTGCGCGGCGCTCATGGTCGACCCGCAGGGCGACCGGGAGATCGCGGACGCCCAGGCCGCCATGCGCGCGACGCTCGAGGACTGGATTCCCACGCTCCTCGGCGCCCAGGAGCCGGACGGCTACCTGCAGACCATGTACACGATCAACGGCAACAGGCGCTGGTCGAACAAGTTCGACCACGAGGGCTACAACGCCGGCTACTTCATGGAAGCGGCCATGGCGCACTTCCTGATGACGGGCGGCAAGGACGTGCGGCTCTACGGCGCGGCGCGGCGCCTCGCCGACTGCTGGTGCGCGAACATCGGCCCGGCGCCCAAGCGCGCGTGGTACGAAGGGCATCAGGAGCTGGAGATGGCGCTCGTCGGGCTCGCCCGATTCGTCGAGGCTCGCGAGGGCGCCGGCAAGGGCCGCGCCTACGCGGCGCTCGCGAAGTTCCTGTGCGACAGCCGCGGGAACGGCGAAGAGTACGACCAGAGCCATCTCCCCGTCGTCGAGCAGTACGAGGCCGTGGGGCACGCGGTGCGCGCCGTGTACTCGTACGCGGGCATGGCCGACGTCGCCATGGAGACCGGCGACCCGGACTACCACGGCGCCGTGAAGTCGCTGTGGCACAGCATCGTCAACCGCAAGTACTACGTCACGGGCGGCGTCGGCAGCGGCGAGACCTCGGAGGGGTTCGGCAAGGACTACTCGCTGCCGCACCACGCCTACTGCGAGTCGTGCGCCGGCTGCGGCGAGGTGTTCTTCCAGCACAGGATGCAGCTCGCGTACGGGGAGGCCCGCTACGCGGACCTCCTCGAGGAGACGCTCTACAACGCGGTCCTCGGCGGCGTGGACCTCGAGGGCGAGCACTTCACCTACACGAACCCGCTCGATTCGAGCGAACGCCGCTACCTGTGGCACGTGTGCCCCTGCTGCGTCGGCAACATTCCGCGAACGCTGCTCAGGCTTCCCACCTGGATGTACGCCAAGGGCGCCGGCCGCCTGTACGTGAACCTGTTCGCCGGAAGCGACGTCACGCTCGACAACGTTGCGGGCACCTCCGTGCGCGTCGTCCAGACGACCGACTATCCGTGGAAGGGCGATGTCTCGATCGAGGTCAATCCGGCCGCACCGGCGCGCTTCAGCCTCATGATCCGCGTGCCCGACCGCAGCGTGAGCGAGCTGTACGCCTCGACGCCCGAGTGCGGCGGCCTCGTATCCTGCACGGTCAACGGCGCGCCCGTGACGCCCGCGATCGAGAACGGCTACGCCGTGATCGCGAGGGAATGGAAGGCCGGCGACACGGTCGCGTTGGTCTTGCCGATGGCGGTCCAGCGCGTCAAGGCGAGCGACTTGATCGCCCCGACGGCGGGGAGGGTCGCCCTGCGCTACGGCGCCTTGATCTACAACATCGAGAGCGTCGATCAGAACATTGATTCCGTGCTCCCGCCGGCCGCGTCCTTGTCGGCGGAATGGAACGGCGGGCTTCTCGGCGGCGTCATGGTCATCAAGAGCGCGTTCAGCGACGGGAAGCCGATGCTCGCGATTCCGAACCACGCACGGCTGAATCGCGGCGGGCGCTCCGTCGTCTGGATCAGGGACCGGTAGCGTCCGGGGTTGCATTCTCGGGCGCCGCTTCCTACGATGCCTCCCGTTGCACGCGAGGCATCGCCATGCAGGGAATGCAGAGAGTCCGGAGGCGCGAGTTCCTGGGGAAGGCCGTCGCCGGCGTGGCGCTCGCCGCATGCCCGCGGGCGCTCCGGGGCGCGGACTCGGGCGGCCGACGGCCGCTGGAAGCTGATCCGTTATCCGCGGATCGCGAAGACGCAGCTCTTCGATCTCGACGGCGATCCGCACGAACAGAACGACATGGCCGGCGCGCCGGAACACGCGCCGAGGGTCGAAGCCCTGATGGGCCGGCTCCGGGCGCTCATGTCGCGGGCCGAGGATCCGGTCGAGCTGTCGGTGAAGGAGGCCGCGCCTGCCGCCTGGAGCCCGGCGATGCTCACGCCCGAGGAGCGGCGGCGGCAGGCCGAAGAGACCGCGCGATCGAAGGCTCTGGATACTCTCTGAAGGAGACGATCACCGGAGGACGCACGCATGTCTGCACACGGATGTTTCGATGGCGCCGCGACGCGGCGCGGCTTCTTGAAGAGCACGGCGCTGGCGGCCGCCGCCGCGGGGACCGGCGCCATGAGCGCGGCGGAGACGCAGCCGGGGGCGGAGACGCAGCCGGGGGCGGAGACGCCGGCGGGGGCGGGTTCCGCCCCGGATCCGTATGCCCTCGCCGCCCGGTTCAACAAGTTCCTGCGGGTGACCGATGTCGCCGACGGCCTGGACGCGGTCGGCCGCGCCGACCTGACGCTCATGGATCCCGCGATCCGGCCGCTCTGGATGGGCATGCGGTTCTTCGGCCCGGCCGTCACGATGCGCGCCGTTCCCACGAATCGCCGCATGCCGGTCGTCGCGAGGAGCGACGCTCTCGCGCAGCACGCGATCTGGAGCCGGATGGGCGGCTGGCACGCGGATGTGAATCCGCATCTCAAGCCCGGCTGCGTCATCGTCATGGCGACGAGCGGCGCCGGGGAATGCGGCTACTGGGGTTCCAACAACAGCCTGGACATGATGAGCCGCGGGGCGGCCGGCATCGTCACCGAAGGCCACTGCCGCGACACCGATGAAGTCATCATGCAGAAGTGCAACGTCGCCTGCCGCGGCATCGGCCGGACCATCATTCCCGGCCGGGTCGAGCTCGTCGATGTCGGGACCGCCATCGGCTGCGGCGGCGTCATGGTGCGGCCGGGCGACATCGTCGGCTGCGATTGGGATGGATGCGTCGTCGTCCCGATCGAGGTCGCGGAGGAGGTCCTGGCCATTGCCGCGCGCATTGCCATCGATGACAAGAAAGGGCGCCGCCGGCTCTACGAAAGGCTGGGACGCGCCCCCGACGAGAGCGTGGACTGGGAGGCGGCCGAGGCCTGCTTCAAGGATCTCCTGCAGTAGGGGACGGGGCTCTCGGTCCTGATGCTCATGGCAACTACTCGGCGACAAGGAGACTGCACATGGCTGAACAACGTTCCTCGAAGTTGCGCGCGTCCCTGGCGGAGTGGTCGGACGTGCCGCTCCGCGCGGCGCTGGCCGCGACGTTCATCGTCCACGGGTGGGGGAAGGTCTTCGGCGGCATGGACGGCTTCACCCAGTTCGTGGCATCGCTGAACGTGCCGAGCCCCGCGTTGATGGCCTGGGCCGCCGCGCTGGCCGAGTTCGGCGGCGGGGTGCTTCTCGCGCTCGGCCTGGCGACGCGGCTCGCCGCCCTGGGGCACATGTGCGTCATGGCGATCGCCATCACCCAGGTCCACTGGGCGCAGGGCTTCAAGGCGCATGTCGCGAACGGCAATGCCGCGGGTTACGAATGGCAGGTCGCGCTCTTCTGCATGGCGCTGTGCCTGTTCATGCGCGGCGCCGGCCCCCTGTCGCTGGACCGTCTGATCTCGAAGCGGCTCCGAAAGAAGCCGTGACTCGAGCGGCGGCGCGGCGCGCGCTCACCTCCCGAAGACGGCGGCCTTTCCCAGATCGGCCTCGATCTCGATGAGCCGGTTGTACTTCGCGATGCGCTCGCTCCGGCAGGCCGAGCCCGTCTTGATCTGGCCGCCGCCCATCGCCACCGCAAAATCGGCGATGAAGTCGTCTTCCGTCTCGCCCGAGCGGTGGGAGATCACGTATCCCCAGCCGGCCGCGCGGCAGACATTGATGGCCTCGATGGTCTCGGTCACGGAGCCGATCTGATTGAGCTTGATCAGGACGGCGTTCGATGCCTTCTCCTTGATTCCCCGCTCGATGAAGCGCGGATTCGTGACGTAGAGGTCGTCGCCGACGATCTGAATCCTGTCGCCCAGGACGGCCGTATGCTCCTTGAAGCCCGCCCAGTCGTTCTCGGCCAGGCCGTCCTCGATGGACACGATGGGGTACTTCTCGACCCATGCCTTGTAGAGCGCCGTCATCTGGGCGCTCGACTTCTTTCCCTGGCCGGACCTGGAGAGATGGTACGCCCCGTCCTCGAAGAAGGAGCTGGCGGCCGGATCCAGGGCGATGGCGATGTCCTTGCCGGGTCTGTAGCCGGCCGCCTGGATCGCCTCGATGATCACCTCGCAGGCCTCATCGTTGGACTTCAGGTCGGGAGCGAAGCCGCCCTCATCGCCGACGGCGGTCGCGTAGCCGCGCTTCTTGAGGATTCCCTTCAACGCGTGGAAGGTCTCCGCGCCGTAGCGGAGCGCCTCGGCGAAGCACGGCGCGCCGGCGGGCATCACCATGAACTCCTGGAAGTCGACGCTGTTGTCGGCGTGCTTTCCGCCGTTCAGGATGTTCATCATGGGAACGGGAAGCCGCGTCGCGCCGGGGCCCCCCAGGTAGGCGTAGAGCGGGAGACGCGCCTCGATCGCCGCGGCGCGGGCGATGGCCATCGAGGCTCCCAGGATGGCATTTGCGCCGAGCCTGGACTTCGTCGGGGTTCCGTCCAGCGCGATCATCAGCCGGTCGATCTCGGCCTGGCGGGCGGGGTCCAGGCCCGCGAGCTTCGGGCCGATCGCGTCGTTCACATTGGCGACGGCCTTCAGCACCCCCTTTCCCCCGTAGCGCTTCTTGTCGCCGTCCCGAAGCTCCACCGCCTCGTTCTCTCCGGTGGACGCGCCCGACGGCACGGACGCGCAGGCGCTCACTCCGTTCGTGAGCGTACAGACCACGCGGATGGTGGGGTTGCCCCTGGAATCCAGAATCTCTCGTGCGCGTATTGTGTCGATGACCGCCCTCATCGCCTGCCTCCTGGTTCTCGCGCGCGCCGCGTTTCCGCGGCTCGCCTTGTGCCGCCGGGCCGAGTCTGCAACGTACAGCGCCGCGTGCGCGCAACCGCACATACGTCGAGCGGCGACCAATGCTGCAGGCAGACACTATAGGCCGCGAACGAGTGGGGATCAAGCAGGCGCCCCGCCGAGTCGAGGATCGTCGCCATGACCGGAGGCGCGACCACGGCCGCCGGCTTGCCACGGGCTCTCCACGGGGTATACTAAACCGCGTGATGGGCAATGGGGTCTGCCCTCCCCGCGCGCGGGGTAAACCGCCTGAACCCGGTTCAGTGCTTATGACTCCTGCTGAACCCTCGGCGGGAGTCTCCGCATGCACGAGAACATATGGTTCGTCGCGGCGTTCTGGATGGGGCTTGCATTCGTCTCGAGCCTGGTGTCGATCCGGATCGGCATCTCGGTGGCGCTGGTCGAGATCCTCGTGGGCGTCATCGCCGGGAATCTGCACGGGGCAGGCCAGGCGCCGCTGCTCCACACGACCGAGTGGACCAATTTCCTCGCCATGCTGGGAAGCGGCGTCTTGACGTTCCTGGCGGGCGCGGAGATCGACCCGGCATCGCTTCGCGCCTACATGCGTGCGAGCTTGAGCATCGGCATCGTGTCGTTCGCGCTCCCGTTTCTGGGCGTATGGTTCTTCGCGCAGTTCGTACTGCACTGGCCGATGCAGCAGGCCTGGATCGCCGGCATCGCGCTTTCGACAACGTCCGTTGCGGTCGTGTACGCGGTGATGATAGAGGGGGGGCTGAGCGGGACCGCCATGGGGAAGATGCTGCTCGCCGCCTGTTTCATCACCGACCTGGGAACGGTGCTGGCGCTCGGCATGCTCTTCGCGGACTTCAACCTGTGGCTGCTCGCGTTTGCCGCGACGACCGCGGCAATGCTGTGGCGCCTCCCGAGATGGACGCAATCGCTCATCACGCGGCTGGGCGCCACGCGGGTCAGCGAACCCGAAGTGAAGTTCATCTTCCTGGTGCTGTTCTTCCTGGGCGGGCTGGCGACCACCGCCAAGAGCGAAGCGGTCCTGCCGGCGTATCTGGTGGGTTTGGCCCTGGCGGGCGTGTTTCTGCGCGACAGGACCCTCGTGCTTCGAATGCGGAGCATCGCGTTTGCCATCTTCACCCCGTTCTACTTCATCAAGGCCGGGCTGTTCGTGTCGCTGCCGGCGCTGGCGTCGGCGGCGGGCGTCATCGCGGTGCTGCTGGCGATCAAGATGAGCACGAAGATTTTGGGAGTCTGGCCCCTCGCTCGCTGCTTCTGCATGCGTCCCCGCGAGGCGAACTACACGGCGCTGCTGATGGCCACCGGCTTGACCTTCGGCACCATCTCCGCGCTGTTCGGGCTCCAGAACGGCATCATCGACCAGCGCCAATACTCGGTGCTGGTGACGGTCGTGATCCTGAGCGCCTTCATTCCCACGCTCATCGCCCAGAAGTTCTTTCAGCCCGTTACCCGGACGATGGTCGTCTGGGGGCGGCTGTATCGGCGAAGAATCAACGGCCTTTCGGCGGCGGTGCAGACGGGCGCGACGGGCTCGAAAACCGAGTAGGGCAGACACGCGAGGCGGCCATGTTCAAGAAGATTCTTGTCGGCTACGACGGCTCGAAGGGCGGCACGGCGGCGTTGCATCGCGCCGTCGTGCTTGCCAAGAGCGTGCACGCGGAAATCACCGCACTGTGGGTGCGGGAACCGCTGCCGCGCTACACCGATCTCCCGGGCGAGGCCGAGGAGGCGGCGGAGGCTGCGAGTGAGTACTTCCGGGAGCGTTTGGATGAGGTGGCCGCCGTTGCCGCGGAGCACGGCATCCGCGTCGGCTGCGAGACGCGGCGCGGGCACCCGGCCAAGACCATCGTGAAGTTCGCGGATGAGGGCGGTTACGACTTGATCGCGGTGGGGCACAGCGACCATTCCGAGCTCTGGGGAAGGCTGCTCGGGGACACCGCCGACCGCATCAGCGATCATGCGAATTGCAGTGTGCTGATCATCAAGAAATTCTGACCGTGCGTTCTCCGAACGATCCCGTCGAGAATCTCGCCGTCGTTGCCGCGGCGCCTGCCGCCGGATTGAAGGATGCCGGTGACTTCTGACGCCTGCGGCACGCCCGGGCGGCGGGCACGACGGCGCGCGGCCGTGATGCCGGGCGGCGTGCACTGCCTGGACGAACTCGTCGGCCGCGACGACGAGAACATCGAGTGTACCGGCAGACTCGCCCGCGGGCAGCTCGATGCGCGCCTCCCACGGACCCGCGCTCGATCCCGGCGGCAGGGATGCCTCCTGCGCCAGCACGGCGCCGGCGAGGGCCGTTGACACCTCGTGCTCGCCGAACGCGTCCTTCCGTACGAGCAGCGCGAACACCTCGCCCCTGAACGCGTGCTCGGCGCCGGCGTTCTCGATCGCCGCGCTCACGAGGAAGGCATCATCCGCCGCCTCGTGCGCCGACACGCGGAGCACGCACGCGAGTCGCGGCCGTGTCCGAGCCGTCCGGATGGCCGCGGGCAGATCGGCGGGATCCGCAGTACGCACGTAATCGACGAAGGCCGCGGGCGCTGCTGCCGCCGATGGTGCAAGCCCCGGCCGGATGAAGCCCGATGCGCGGTAGGCGACGATGACGACCCCTTCGCGCGCGGCCTGCGCTGCGCGCACGGCGGATGCGACGAGTTGATTCGAACGCGCGCCGTCATCGACGATCAACTCGCACAGGACGGGCGTTGCATCGGCGTGGAGCGACGTGCTCGCAACGGAAGGCGCGGGTCGCACGGCGTAGATAGCGATCGCCGAAGCCGTGCCGATCAGGACGGCCGCAAGACCGAGCCCGATCGTCGGGCGCGCGCCGCCTTCGGGACGGACGAATGCCAGGGCCAGCGCCATGCCGCAGAGGAGCAAGGCGCCGATCGTTGCCGTGATGGCATCGATGCCGCACGCCTCGCGGAATCTGAGAAGCGTTCCGGCGCAGACGAGCGCGGCGGCCGCGCCGCAGGTTCGACGCATCATCGGTCAGCCTCCGAGAAACAGCCCCGCGAGATAACCGAGGGCCATCGATCCGGCCAGGAACATGCCCGCGTACATGATGAGAAGGCGCGCGCGGAATAGACTCGCCAGGAGCACGAACGAGAACGCGCTCACGCCGGGGCCCGCGAGCAGGAACGTCACGACCGCGGCCGGGCTCATGCCCTGCGCCACGAGCGGGACCGTGATGGGGATCTCCGCACAGGTGCACACGTACAGGGGCACGCCGGCGAGCGCGGCGATCGGCACCGCAGCCGGCCCGCCGAGGTGGCGCGCGACCCACTGCGGCGTCGCGAGCGTCGCGATGGCGGCGCCGAGCGCGACCCCGAGGACGAGGTAGGGCGCCAGCCCGACGAGAATCTCGCCGCCGCGCAGCCACGCGAGCGCGACGCGCGCCATGCCGCGCGTCTCCGATGTCGCCTTCCACGCGCACGGGCAGATGCGTTCGACGGGGCGCAGGTCGCGGTCCGGCCGGATCCACCCGCGCTCGAGCATGATCATGACGAGCGTTCCCGCGCCGAGCGAAAGCGCGATCGCGCACGCGAGCCGCGCGATCGCGATCTCGGCGCCGAGAACGCCCGCGGTCATGCTCAACGTCGCCGGGTTCATGCTCGGGCCGGCGACGAGGAACGCGATGGCCGGCGCCAGGGGCACACCGCCCGCGATGAGCGCGGTCACGAGCGGCACGATGCCGCACGAGCACGCCGGAATCACCGCGCCGGCGAGCGTTGCGAGCACGATCGAGCCCATGCCGCCGGCGCGAAGCCGCAGGCGGTACGCGCCGCCTTTCCCGTACACATCGAGGACGCCGGCGAGAAGCACCCCGAGCGCGAAGTAGGGGAGCACCTTCACCGCGAGGCTCAGCGCTTCCCAGAGAAAGAGCTTCAGGGTATCCATCAACGCTCCGCCGGCTCGCCGATCACGCGCACGGCGATGGCGCGCGTCGCAGTCAGGGCCACGGCGAGACCGTCGCGGGCCGCGAGCAGCATCTCGATCGGCTCGGCCGCAACCTGCGTGCGTGCGCGCTCTGCCCGCGCCGCGCAATCGAAAACGGCCGCGGCGCCATCGGCGAAGCCGAGGAGGAGCTGCGCGCGTTCGGGGATGAACGCGGCCGCGGAGGTCTCCCCGTGCGGGAGCGCATCGCACGCCGCTTCGCCGAGCGCGACGCGCGCGATCGAGCGTTCGCCGCTCAGGAGGAGGTCGCGCCCGTCCGGCGACAGGCGTGCGTCGGCGATCCTCTCGGCGAGCGGGCGCGTGCTCCAGATCACCGCGCCGTCGCCGCCCGCGCGCCGTTCGACCGCGCCGGTCGGGAAGAGGAGCACGAGGCCGCCGGCGTGCGGGAAGGCCGTGCGCGGCTGCATGGACACGGCGGTCGACCAGAGCGGCGCGGCGGCGCCGGGGCTCGTCGATCTCACGGCATGCAGCGTGCCGCTCGCGTAGACGAGCACCTCGCCGCGGCCGTCGCCATCGAGGTCGCCGGCATCGGCGGTCCACCAGCTTCGCCCGCTGATCGGGTAGTGCCAGAGCGCGGCGCCCGAGACCGATGACACGCAGACGACGGAGTCGCATCCGCTCACGACCGCATCGCGGACACCGTCGCCGTCGGCGTCCGCGACCATGCTCAGGGCGAGCGTGCAGGCCGTGCGCTCCCGGTGCTTCCACAGCGCGCGCCCGCCCGAGAGCGTCAGGCCGTGGATCTCCGTCGACCCGATGGCGATGGCGATGCCCTGCCCGGGGCGGAGCGGCGCCGCCGCGACCCCCTGGACCCGGGCGGGGATCTCCAGCCCGGCGCGGTCTTCCGCGAACGCGTAGCGCCAGACCTCGTCGCCGGTGCGCGCATCGAGCGCGATGATGCGAAGCCCGCAGGGGAAGAGGACGACGTTCTCGGCGATGGCCGGAACGCCCTCGGGACGCACGGCGGCCTCCCACAGCTTCTCGATGCGAACACGTGCGCCGCCCGCGGAGGGTGCGGCGCCGTCCCGCGGCGCCGCGACTGCGGCCGCGATCGGCGCGATGCCCATGACAAACGCGATGAGACGATGGATGCCGACCGGCTGCATTCCCGACCTCGATGCTCCGTGCGATGATAACCGAGGCGGGGGCGCGGCGGCAATCGCGGCGCGGCCGAAGAGGTCGGAGCCCTCGACGATGGCCGGCGATTCCGGATGCAAGGCGTTGGCCGCTCCGATGTCGAAGAGGTAGAACTTCGCGGTCTCGCACAGCCTTCGCGTGCTCGCGCGGCGCCACGGAGGCAACTGAAAACCGAGCAGCGTGTCCTCGAGGATCTGGTGTGCGCGCGCTCCTTGCCGGAAGGCCGGCGTGCCCCGTATACTGCACCATGGCGTACCATGCGGGTCGGGTTGCCCGGACACAACGCGGGAAGCGCCGGATCGTATATGGAGGCTGTGGGCCGCTCGGGCAGGGACTCGCAACCTTGAGGAAAAAGACAATATCCCTGGCAGGAGCGCTGGCCTTCGTTCTCGCCGCGGTGCCTGCCGGCGCCCAGGAGAACGACCGCAGATCTCCCGATCGGCCTGCGGGCCGCGAGGATGCGGCGGGGACGCGCGAGTCCGCGCCCCCCCCGTGGAGAAGCCCGTACGCCGACATCATGCGGGAGGCGGTCGCGGTCCGCGTCGAGGAGGGACCGCGGGTGGACGGACGCCTCGATGATGCGGCGTGGAAGGCGGCCCCGCCCGGCGGCCCGCTTGTTCAGGTCATCCCCTACGAGGGCGCCGAGCCGACCCAGCGGACGGAGTTCCGGGTCGTCTACGACGCCGATGCGATCTACTTCGGCGTGTGGTGCCACGACGACCGGCCCGACCTCATCGTCGCGAACGAGATGCTCCACGACGGGCGGCTCTATGCCGACGACGAGGTGATCATCGTCATCGACACGTTTCTTGACCGCCGCAACGGCTACCAGTTCATCATCAACCCGAACGGGGCTCGCGGGGAGGCGCTCATCAGCGACAACGTGAGCCTGAACGAGAGCTGGGACGGGGTCTGGACCGCCGCCGCGACGATCGACGAGGAGGGGTGGAAGACGGAGCTGGCGATTCCCTTCACGAGCTTGAGCTTCAATCCCGGGACCGAGGTCTGGGGGTTCAACATCTTCCGCCAGGTCCGGCGGAACTCGGAGAAGAACCGCTGGGTCTCGCCCCGGCCGGAGCTCTCGACGCACAACGTCGCCGAGGCCGGCACGCTCCGGGGCCTGTCGGGGCTCCGCCATGGGATCGGTCTCGAGGTCATCCCCTACGCGCTCGGCAAGTACCGCCGCGAGCACGATCCCGGGGATGAGGACTGGCAGGGCGAATGGGGGGGCGACATCCGCTACCGCATCACCCCGAACCTCACGGCGAGCCTTTCCTACAACACCGACTTCGCCGAGACCGAAGTCGACATGCGCCAGATCAACCTCACGCGGTTTCCGCTCTTCTTCCCGGAGAAGCGGGGGTTCTTCCTGGAGGACTCGGGGGTCTTCCGATTCGGCGGGCTGGGGACGAGCCTCATGCCCTTCTTCAGCCGGAGAATCGGGCTGAGCGAGGAGGGCGAGCCGGTGCCGATCCTGCTCGCCGGGAAGGCGACCGGCCGCGTCGGTCCGTACAACATCGGCGTTATCGATGCGGTCCTCGACGAGCACGGAGACCTGGACACGGAGAATGCGTTCGCGGCGCGCGTGTCGAGGAACGTCCTTGAGCAGTCGTCGCTCGGCGCGATCGTCACCGCGGGGGACCCGAACTCGGAGCGGGAGAACGTGCTCGGCGGGGCCGACTTCGGCTACCGGACGACGAGCCTCTTCGGCGATCACGTCCTCCAGGGGAACCTGTTCTTCATGGGGACCTACACCGAGGAGACGGCGGGCGCGGCGGACGCGCCGGATGGCACGGGGCTGTCCTTCGGCGGCAACCTCTCGCTCCCCAACGATCTGTACAGCGCAAGCATCGGGTTCTACCAGGTCGACGAGGAATTCGAGCCCGCCCTCGGGTTCGCCCCCCGCCGAGGAGTCCGGGCCTACACGGGATCGGCGAGCTTCAAGCCCCGGCCGGAGAGCTGGAACGCGGTGCGGCAGCTCTTCTTCACCTATTCGAATTCCCACTTCACCGATCTCGCCAACGAGCTCGAGACGGCGTCCCATTCGCTCTATCCCCTGAACATTCTCTTCGAGAGCGGGGATTCGGTCTACGCGGCCGCGAGCGGGACGTTCGATGCTCCGGACGAGGATTTCGAGATCCATCCCGGCGTCGTCATCCCGGCAGGCGAGTACTGGTGGCCCTCCGGGCGGGTGGGGCTGGACTCGTCGAACGCCCGGACCGTCGAGATCGAGTGCGAAGGCTCGACGGGGGGATTCTACGAGGGCCGGAAGACCGCGTGCTGGGGGGCCGTCGAGGTCCGGCCCATCAAGTACTTCGGCGTGCGAGCGGGCTACTCGATGAACGCCGTTCGCCTCCCCGAGGGAGACTTCGACACGCAGCTCGCCTCGGTGCGGGCGCGCTTCACCTTCACGCCGAATCTGGCCTGGCACAACCTGGTCCAGTACGACAGCGTCTCGGAGACGGCGGGCTACAACAGCCGCCTGGTCTGGGAGTTCCGGCCGGGGGCCAAGGCGTACCTCGTCCTCAACCAGATCATCGACCGGGCCGATCACCGCCTGACATGGCTGGAGTCGGAGGCGATCCTGAAGGTCGGGATGGCGTTCCGGTTCTGAGCCGGCGCGCCCGCCGATTGCGTTGCGCGCCGGGGAACGTACCATCGACGGCGGCGCCGAAGGGCTTCGAGTTCCTGGCGAACGTGGGCGACCACCCCGACCCGGCGCGCTCGGGCTCGGGCGCGGGCCCGCTCGAGAACGCGGGCACGGTCGACGACGCGACGCTCCTCCGGCACCTCGCGCCCCTCAGGGACGCGCGCGTGTGGCTGCCGGGCGACGTTCCGGCGGGCGCGACGGACGTGCGTATTCACCGCGTGATG
>JBFZCA010000475.1:0-6945 GCA_041308205.1 Planctomycetota bacterium
CAGAGGACACAGAGAAGGACGGAGAGAGGGCTTCGCAGCGGACGCCGAGCCGCGAAGCCGTCTCACGTTTCCCTCTCTGTGGCCGCGGTCTTCCCTGTGGTGAATCGCCGTCTTCCGCCGGTGTCGGAGCGGGTCGCGAGGGGCTGAGGGCGCGAGCGGCGGGCTACGCCGTGCCGCGGCTCACGCGGCGGTACTCGGCCGGCGACAGGCCCACGGTCTGCTTGAACTGGCGCGAGAAGGCGCTCTGATCGGAGTAGCCGCAGTCGAGCGCCACGGCGGCGATCGGCGTGGCCGTGTCCCTGAGCTTGCGCACCGCGGCGTCCATGCGCGTCTTCTGGATGAACTGGCCGGCCGTGATCTGGAAGATCCTGCGCATGCGCTGCTCGAACTGGTAGGGCGAGAGCCCCGCGAGCGCGGCGAGGTCCTGGACCTTGAGCGGCTCGTGGAAGCGCGTCTGAATCCGGTGCACGGCATCGGCGACATGCGGGTAGTCTTCGCCCTTCTCGCTCGGCGCGTGGAGGTCCTTGGACACGCCGACGAGGCCGGCGACCGCGCCGAGCCGTCCGTGCAGCGGCAGCTTGTCGGTGATGCACCACCCCGGCCCGCCCGTGGGGTAGAGCTGGAGCTCGAGGCGGTTGAGGATGGGCTCGCCCGTGCGCAGCACCTCCTCGTCCTGGGCGCGGTAGCGCTGGCCGTAGGGCGGCGGGTAGGCCTCGTCGGCCCGCTTGCCGATGAGCTCGCGTTTCTCGCGGAACCCGCAGCGCTCGACGACGGTCTGGTTGACGACGACGTACTGGCAGCGGGCATTCTTCATGAAGTAGACGATGTCGGGAAGGCAATCGAAGAGCGCCTCGCCCGTGAAGGGCTCGGCCATCTGCGCGAAGAATTCGGCCTGCAGTTCCGTGGGGGTCATGATCTTCCGCGCCTCCGCCCCGGGGACGCGTCCGGATTGCGCGACAGGACATGGTAGCTCCTCCGCGGCGGGCAGGCAAGCCGCCGGCGGAAGACGCTTGACTCGGGTGCCGTGCGAACCCTATCATCGGTTGATGGATATTCGGCGCATGGTCGGTGAGCCCTGTTGGAGACCGCGGGACATGCGGTATCCGCACGTCCTCAGAAAAGGAGTACTATCCGTATGCGCGCAGGGAAGCATCTGTTTCTGTTGTTGCTGGCGCTCGCGGCGATCGCGGGCACTGCCGCAGGCCAGGTCCTCATCGAGGAGGAGTTCGACACCGACCCGGTGCTGAACAACTGGCAGCTCAACGGCGGCGCGGCGTGGGATGCGGTCAACGAGCGCGTCGTGATGACGGCGGCCGAGAACGGCCATGCGGCGACCATGTTCTACAGGGAGCTGATCGCCATCAACAACTTCAAGCTCGAGGCGAAGGTGAAGGTGTGCTGCACCACCTCCGGCACGCCTGCCGACGGCATGGCCATCACGTTCTTCGAGAGCAGCGATCCCGACGCCGATTCGACCAAGATCGGGTTCGGGGGAGGCGGCCTGTGCGTCACGACGCTGACGGCGGGGCCGCAGATCGTCGTCGAGTTCGACATCTACAGCAACGGCGCCTGCTGCGAGGTCTGCCCCGACGACCCCAACCTGAACAACCACGTCGGCGTCGAGTACTCGCCGACCGGTTTCCTCGGCACCGAATGCGCGTTGACCGGCGACTGTCTGCCGGGCCCCACTCCCAGTTCGGGTTGCGCCGGTTCGAACACGGTCGGGTTCAACATGTACGGCAATTACACGATCGATATTCAGGTGGTCGTGCAGGACTCGCTCGTGGCCGTCGACATCGGCACGGCGGACCGCAATCCGCCGGTGCCCATGCACCGCATCATCACGTTCGAACTGGCCGACTACGTGCCGTTCACGGGGCTTATCGGCGTGACGGGCTCGACGGGCGGCCTGAACGCCGAGCACTCGATCTACAGCCTCAAGCTCACCGAGCTGCCGTCCGGCCTGTGCCTCGATGCCCCGGGCGCCGCCGATCGGACCTTGACGACGGGGAAGACGACGACGCTCGAGTGGGATACGTTTCCCGCCTACACGCCCGGCGTGGCGGTCGATGCGGGCATCGAGATCACCGCGCTCCGCGCGGCGTCCGCCACGTGCGCCGTTCCGACGGCGCTGCGGTTCATCGAAACGGCGCCGGCGGGCTGGGCCGTCTCGAACATCTCGGATGGCGGGACGCTCGCCGGCAGCACGATCACGTGGAATCTCACGGGCGCGTCGGTCGTCGTCGGAAAGCGCGTCACGTACAAGGCGACGCCGCCCGCGGGCTCGAACGCCGCCGTGCAGTTCTCGGGCACCCTGGACGAGCCCGCGGCGCTGCTGCCGCAGGCCGTGCCGATCGCGGGCGATCTCCAGGCGCTTGCGCTCACCCCGTCGGGTTTCACGGCCGCGGGCTTCATCACGAAATGGCTGATCCTCGGACCCTTCATCCAGCCGTATACTCCCGCCGACAACCCGGGAACGGCGGTGATGGCGCTCGATTTTCTCACCGACGGCACCGTGAGCGAGCTCACCTACTTCCCGAAGGACGGGGACGCGATCGAGCCCGACTACGGCGGCGCGGCGGCCAGCGCCGGCCTCATGCCCACGCCGATCCGGCCGGACGTGAACCCCGGCGGCATTCCCACGTGGCTCCCATGGAACAACAGCGACGATTCCATCAACTTCGACGACGACGTCTTCAGCGACACCACGGCCGATGAGATCAACAACGCCATGGCCTACGCCGTCGTGTACGCCGACAACACGACGGGAAGCGCGATCTTCGGGAACATGGGGGTCGCCAGCGACGATTGCATCCAGGTGATTCTGAACGGCGTGAGCGTCTGGAACCACAGCATCGCGCGCGGAAGCGGCGTTGCGGAGGAGATCCAGGACAGGTTCCCGGTCGTCATCAACCCGGGCCTCAACAGGATCATGGTGAAGACGTTCGAGGGCGGCGGCGCCTTCATCTTCAGGCTGCGCATCGAGGACACGGCCGGCGTGCCGATCACGAGCGGGATCGAGCTCGGCACGTCGCCGCCGACGAGCGGCTGCCAGATCGCGCCGGCCATCGTGACGCGCGCCATCGCCATTGCGAGCGCGATCTCGATCGAAGGCACGGTGACGCCCGCGTACGTCGAGGGCGCCGATCTTGCCGTCGACCTCGCGGTGAGCGACGTCCGTGCCGCCGGCGAGTGCGCCGCCGCCGCGGCGACGACGATCACCGAGTACGTGCCGGCGGGCTGGACCGCCGCGGACATAACGGGCGGCGGCGCCTTCGCGGGCGGGAAGATCACGTGGAACCTGACGCCCGCGCAGCTCGCCGCGACGAGCACGCTCTCCTACACGACCGCGGGCGCCGTGACCGCGAACCCCATGGGATTCTCGGGCAGCGTGGTCGAGACAGGCAACATCGTGTCGTTCGCGATCGAAGGCGAGAGCACGTTTTTCACGGACTTGCCGTACTCCTCGACCGGTTTCATCACCACCTGGGCGATTCTCGGGCCGTACTACCCCGGCGGCGAGAACCCCGGCGTCGTCAACATGCAGATGGACTACTTGACCGACGGCGCGGTCACCGAGCTCGATGTCGAGGCGCGTCCCGGCGCCGAGATCGATACGGATTACGCCCCGGGCGCGGCGTTCTCCCAGGGGCTTCGCGGGGGCGTGGCGCCCGGCGTCAATCCCAACGGGCTCCCCATGTGGGTCGACTGGCGCGATGCGAACGAGGCGATCAACTTCCAGTCGCCGGCGCTCTATAACCCGCAGGATCAGTGCATGGCGTACGCCGTGTGCTACTTCCATGTGCCGTCGAACCAGCAGATCTACTTCGCGTGCGGCAGCGACGATTCGATCCAGATCATTCTCGACACCCAGGAGATCTGGATCAACAGCATCGCGCGCGGCTGGGGCGGCGGCGCGCCGCTCGATATCTCGCCGGCCCAGATCGTGCTTGCCGGCTGGCACCGCCTGATGGTGAAGGCCTTCGAGGGAGGAGGCGACTGGAACTTCGGCGTCCGCATGCAGAATGCGGCGGGCGTGCCGTTCACGAGCTTCGAGATCGCCACGCGGCCGCTGACCGACTGCCCGCCGTGCACCGTGCTGCGTGCCTTGCGCGGAATGGGCACGGGCATGATCGAGGGAACCGAAGCGCCCATGTACCGCGAGGGCGAGGTCGTGGATGTGTCGCTGACGCTCTCCTCGATCCGCCAGGCGGATGCCGTCTGCCCCGCGCTCAGGACCCTGACGATCAGGGAAACGCCGCCGCCCGGCTGGACGGCGACGACCGTGAGCGACGGCGGCACGTTCGCGGGCGGCGTCGTCACGTGGACGCTCGCGCCCGCCGCCGTGACCGAGGGCAAGGTCCTGACGTACAAGACAGGCGGTCCCGTGACGTTCAGCGAGGTGTCGTTCGGCGGCAGGGTCACGGAAGACGGCAACGCGATCGTCTTCTCGATCGACGGCGAAACCGGTCTCTTGACGACCGATGGCCTGCGCGAGGACGGCGCGATCGTGTCGTGGCTGATGCTCGGCCCCTACGCGGAGCCGTTCATGCCCGGCGTCACCGTGTTGCCCGAGGACCTGCTCAAGGACTTCCTGACCGATGCCGTTGCCATCACCGAGGAGGATGTGATGCCGAAGGCCGGCGACACGGTCGAGACGGCCTACAACCCCGGCGGCGCCGCCTCCGACAGTCTGATCGAGGTCGTGAATCCCGATATCAACCCGGACGGCGTTCCCACGTGGTTTGAGTGGCACGACCGAAACGAGATGGTCGATATCCAGTCCGCGAACCTCTACGTGGGCGCGGTCACGGCCGATGTCGACTATGCCATGGCCTACGCCGTGGCATATCTGTGCGTCGAGCAGGAGATGCAGATCGTGGTTGCGGCCGGCAGCGATGACGCGCTGGTGGTCCTCGTGGATGGAACCCAGGCGATCCTGTCGCCCGTCTACCGCGGATGGGGCGGCTTCCAGGACATCAGCGCGCCGATCGACCTCGCGCCGGGCGTCCACCGCCTGATGGCCAAGGTCTTCGAGTGCAACGGCGCCTGGAGCTTCGGCGTCGCGCTGCGCGAGACGGACGGCGTGACGCCGCTTCTGAGCGGCATCACGGTGACGCTCGACAAGGACGCGTGCGGCGGCGAGCCCCCGACGACCATCAGCGTCCTGATGGGCAACGTCAACACCGACAAGAAGGTCGACATCGCCGACGCGATCGCGCTCCTCGGGTATCTCTTCGGCGGCGGGTTGAAGCCGCCGCCCGTGTGCGCGAAGGCCGCGGATGCGAACGACGACAACAAGCTGGACATCGCCGATGCGATCAAGATCCTCGGCTATCTGTTCAGCCAGCAGTCGATGCTCGCGCCCGACCACAGCACGATCACGGCGGTCGCCAACACGTGCAAGCCCTACGCCGCCGACGGCATCGACACCTTCGACGGCAAGCCGTACTTCCCGGCGCAGGTGAGCGGACTGCCTCCGTGCGCCACGCCCTGCGTGCCGTAGCCGTCGCGCGGTGCAATCGAGGCTCCCGAGGGGCCCGGGTCGATCGGCCCGGGCCCCTCGGCTCGGCGCGGGCGATCTCCGGGGCAGGCGCCGCGTGCAGCAAGGCTGGACGGGATTGAATGTCGCGGCCCCGGGAAGTACGGAAGTACGATGGTCCTCTGACATCGTTGCACCGCGTGGCATGGAGGACGAGAGCGACCATGAACGGGCTTGCCAGGAGCATGTGCGTGCGTGTCCTTGCGGTACTGTCGGCGGGCTTGTGCCTGGGCGCGGCGGAGGGCGCGGCGGCCTACCGCTCGCCGTGGGATGCCGCCTTCTCGCCGGACGGGGGCGTGCTCGCCGTCACGGATTTCACCTCGAACGCGGTGGCGATCATCGATGCGGCGTCGGGAAGCGTCACGTGCGGCGTTCCTCTGGCCGCGGGCGGCGCCGGCCTGGCGTGGTCCGCGGACGGGAAGAAGCTCTACGTCGTCGAGCACGCCGCGGGCTCCGTCGCCGAGATCGAGGCGGGCGCCTGGCGCGTCGCGCGCCGCTTCAGCGCGGGTTTCAACCCCCTCGGCATCGCGGTCGCGGGCGCGTCGCTCCTGGTGACCGACGATGCGCGCGACAAGATCATGGTGATCGATGCCGGCAGCGGCCAGGTGCGCGGCGCGGCCGATGTGCTCGAGGAGCCCTTCGGGATCGCGGCGACGGCCGACGGGAAGCTCGCCGTCGTCACGAACATGCTGCCGCACACGCCGTCGACGGACCCCGCGGCGTCCTGCGCCGTGAGCATCGTCGAGCTCGCCGAAGGGCTTCGCCGCACGGACGTCCGCCTGCCCGCCGGATCGGTGCTCCTCAGGGGCGTTGCGGTGTCGCCCGACGGCGCGTGGGCCTACGTCGTCCACACGTTGGGGCGTTTCAGCCTGCCGACGACGCAGCTCGACCGCGGCTGGGTGAACACGAACGCGCTCTCGGTCATCGACCTCGCGAAGAAGGCGCACGTTGCGACCATGCTGCTCGACCATCCCTCGCAGGGCGCCGCCGAGCCGTTCGATGCGGCGCTCTCGCGCGACGGCGCGACGCTGTGGATCTCGCTCGCCGGGGTCCATCGCGTGGCGCGCGTGGACATCGCGGGCATGCACAAGCTGCTCGCCGGCGACATGACGGGGCGCGAGCACCTCGCGAAGAACGAGAACGCCATATACGGCGCCCAGAACACGTGGCTCATCCCCAAGAACCGCGAGCTGCTGGCGAACGACCTGACGGCGCTCTATGTCGCGGGGCTGCTCGAGAAGCGCCCGATCGCGGGCAAAGGTCCGCGCGGCATCGACCTGAGCCCGGATGGAAAGACGCTGGCCGTCGCGGCGTATTTCTCCGGGCAGGTGGACATGGTCGACACGGCCAAGGGCACGGTCGCCAGGTCCGTGGCGCTCGGCCCCTCGCCCGCGCCGGATCTC
>JBFZCA010000476.1:0-7574 GCA_041308205.1 Planctomycetota bacterium
GGCTGCATGGCGACGACAAGGAGACATCGCGGGCGCGCGCTTCTGCTCGCTGTTGCGGCCGCGCTTCTGCCCGGCTGCCTCGAGGACGACGACGGAACCAATCCGGGCACGGCGAGCTACCTGTGGCACGTCTTCTACGGCTCATCGCTGTCCGATCGCGCCTGCGATATCGCCATCGATGGGGACGACAACACGTACATCGTCGGCAGGAGCCAGAACATGTGGACCGGGCCCGCGGGAGAGTTCCCGCTCAATCCGCACTCGGATCCCGGCGTCGCCCCCGATCTCTTCGTCCTCAAGCTCGCCCGCGACGGCTCCTACCTCTGGCACACATTCTATGGCGCGGCCGCCGGCGCCGATCAGGCGCTCTCCGTGGCGGTCGACGGCGCCGGCAGGATTCACGTGACGGGATTCTCGTCCGACACGTGGGAAGGCCCCGCGGGGCAGCAGCCGCTGCACGCCTTTGCGGGCGGCGGCAAGGACTTGTTCGTCCTCAAGCTCACGCCCGAGGGCGAGTTCCACTGGCACACCTTCTACGGCGCCGCGACCTACGAGGACGAGGGGCGAGGCCTCGCGCTCGATGCGTACGGCAACATCTACGTGGCGCTCAAGAGCTACGGCACGTGGGACGGACCCGGGCCGACGGCGCCGCTCCACGCGTACACGGGGCCGTCCGACGGCGACACGAACAGCAACCTGGGCGTTCTCAAGCTCAGCAACGCGGGCGCCTACCAGTGGCACACGTTTCTGGGCGCGGCCTCCGTGCGCATCGAACCGGCCGCGATCGCGGTCGATGGCGGCGCCGTATACTCGACCGGCTCCTCCTCCGGCTCGTGGAACGGCAGCGCCGGCCAGGCGCCGCGCAACGCCCACGCGGGCGGCGAGAACGATGCCTTCGTCCTGGCGCTCGGCGACGACGGCGCCTACGCGTGGCACACCTTCCACGGGTCGGCGTCGAACGACGGCGCGAACGGCATCGCGGTCGACCTGGGATGGATCTTCGTCACGGGGTTCAGCAACGGCGCATGGAACGGGCCCTCGGCGGAAGCGCCGCGCCATGCCTACGCGGGCGGCGCGGACCTGCTCGTGTTCGCGCTGAACGACGCGGGCGAGTACTGCTGGCACACGTTCCACGGCTCGGCAGCCGCCGATGACTTCGGCTTCGACCTGGCGTTCGATGCCGACTCCGGGCCGTACGTCGCCGGCGGAAGCCACGCCTCCTGGCAAGGCGAGCGCGATGGCGAGCCCGTGGATCCGATCGACGGGTACACGGGGGCGGCCGACGTCGTCGTCATGAAGCTGGAGGACGGCGGCGCGTACTGCTGGCACGCGTTCTACGGCTCGTCGCACGACGACTGGGGGCAAAGCATGGCGCTCGACGGCGACGGGCGCCTGCACGTCGCGGGCGACAGCACGGCCTCCTGGACCGGTCCGGCCGGAGAAGCGCCCCTGCACGCCTACACGGGCGACATGGACATGATCGATGTCGTCGTCCGGACGATCGACTAGAATCCGGGGACTAGAATCCGGGGACAGTCACCGATTTCGATCATGCCCACGTCGTCCTCTCGGCGCGAAGCCGCCCGTCGCCGCGCATCGGCCCTCGCGAAATCTCTGAGGGTTCCTGCAGAATCGCCCCTATAATCGATTGTGGATGGGGCATGTCTGCGCGGCTCGAGAGGAGCGGACTTTGCCGAGGACGCTCGCGGGACTTCTCATTGCGTGCGCCGCACTGCGGGGGGCGGAGCTTCGCCTGAGCGAGGTCATGTACCACCCGCCGGACGGCGAGGAGTACGAGTTCGTCGAGCTCGCGGTGATCGCGGGCGGCGACTGCTCCGGCATGTCCCTTGCGGGCGGAGTCGCGTTCCGGTTTCCCGAGGGCGTCGTCCTGGAGACCGGCGCGCGCGTCCTCCTTGCCGCCGACCCCGAGGCGCTCCGCCGGCGCTACGACGCCTACGCCGCGATGCGGGACGCGACGATCTTCGCCTACGCGGGGAACCTGAGCAACGGCGGCGAGGAACTCGCGCTCTTCGATGCGACGGGCGCCGTCATCGAGCGGATGTCGTACGACGATGACCCGCCGTGGGACCTCCTCGCGGACGGCTTCGGCGCGGCGCTCGCCCGCGCATGCTTCAGCGCCGGCGCCACGCTTCCCGAGAACTGGGAGGCGCGGCCGCCGACGCCCGCCGAGGCCGCCGGCGAGCACTGTCCCCCGGTTCCGCGGCCGCTCCCCGCCGTCGTCATCAACGAGATCATGTACCACCCGAACGGGGACGGCGTCGACGAGCGCCTGTACGAGTTCGTCGAGCTGCACAATCGGACCGACACCGCGGTCGCGCTCGCCGGCTGGCGCCTCGCGGGCGACGCCGCCTTCGCGTTCGAGCCGGGACAAGTCCTCGCGCCGCGCGACTACCTCGTCGTCGCGGCGCGGCCCGCGCTGCTCCTCGCCGCCTATCCCGGCCTTTCCGCCGCCGACGTCGCCGGTCCGTTCGACGGCGCGCTCGACAACGGCGGCGGCAAGGTCGCGCTCATCGACGCGGGCGGCGCCGGCGTCGACTCCGCCTCCTATGACGATGACTTCCCCTGGCCCATCGCGGCCGATGGGTACGGAACGACGCCCGGCCGCGGCGCGTCGCTCGAGCGCGCATGCGCCGAGGCCCACGCAAGCCTGGTCGCCAACTGGCTCGCCTCGCCGCTCGACAACGCCACGCCCGGCGCCGCCAACACGCGCGTCACGTGCGACCTACCCCTGTGCGTCCTCTCCCTGGAAACGTCGCCGGCGGCGCCCGGCGCGCCCATCGAGGTCATCGCGCATCTCTCCCGGCCCGTCGCGGCGGCCGACCTGCGCCTCGCCTACTTCGCCAAGCGCAGGCACAGCGACCTCTTCAACCCCGAGGCCGTCGACTTCACGGCGGAGGACGATCGCTACGTCGCCGCGCTGCCGGCCTTCGAGGCCGACACGTGGGTCAGGTGGCGCATCGAGCGCCTCACGGAGGACGACTGGGTCATGCTCGCGCCGCGCGCCGATGAGCCCCGCGAGCAGCCGTGGTTCGCGCTGTTCGTGCCGCCCGCCGCGGCGTCGGCCATGCCCGCCTACCACCTTTTCCTTGCGCCCGCGGACTGGGCGCGCATCTACAAGAACGCCCTCGACGGCCGCGCGATCGGCGACACCGTCCTCGATTCCTGGGATGCGACCGTCCCCGCGCTCTTCGCCTCCGGCGACCGCGCCTTCGACGTGCGCGTCAGGTTCCAGGGAAGCCAGTGGCAGCGCGCGGGCGGCTACGATGCGACGGCGGCCTTCGGCTGCGAGGGGCCGGCCGATTTCCTGCCCGCGAGGCTCCTGAGCTTCCGGATCGGGTTCCCGAAGTACGACCAGTTCCGCGGCCGGAAGGCCCTCATCCTCAACAAGCAGCACGACTGGGGCACGGCGGACTTCCGGTTCCACGGCCTCCAGACGCGCACGGGGTTCCGCCTGTTCCAGGCGGCCGGCGTCGCCGCGCCCGACACGCGCTTCGCGCACCTTCGCGTCAACGGCTGCGACTTCCACGTCGTGCTCGAGATCGAGCGGCCCGACGAGGAGTTCCTCGCCGCCCGCTTCGAGTCGGAGGGCGATCTCTTCAAGGCCAACGGGTGCCCGCGCGACGTCCTCTGGGGAGGCTGCGGCGGCCCCTTCGACTGGGCCGACGGCCGCCCGCTCGGCCCGCGGGGCCCGTGGACAGCCGACGAGGTGTACGCCTGGAACTACGAGCGCAAGACAAGGCCTTACGATTCGCACGCGGCGCTGAGGGCGCTCGTCGAGGAGCTCGACGCGGCGTCGCACGATCCCGCGCAGCTCAGGCAGGCGCTCGAACGCGACTTCGCCGTCCGCGACACGCTCGCGTGCTTCGCCGCGGGCAACTGGGGCTGCGTGTGGGACGACACCTGGCAGAACTACTACCTGCACAGGTCGGGCGATGATGGGTTGTGGCGCGTCTTCCCCTGGGACATGGACCAGTGCTTCGGCGGGCCGTCCTGCTGCGCGAACGTGAGCGCGACCGCCTCGGTGTGGCGGGGCCGCAGCGACTGCGCCGACAACTGGGAGCTCGACCCCGGCGTCTTCGCCTGGAACCGCTTCAAGGACTACTTCCTGCGCGCCTTCCCCGACGAGTACCTCTTCCGCCTCTGCGCGCTCAACGAGACCGTGTGCGCGCCGCAGGCCCTCGAGGCGCGCGCGCGCGCGGACGCCGCCGAGCTGCGCGCCGAGCTCGCGCACACGCTGCTGCCGCTCACGCCGGAGAAGCTCGCGGCGTCAGAAACCGCGCTCGTCGACTTCGTCCACGCCCGCCACGCCTACGTGCAGGCGATCTTCATTCCGCGCGTCGATCCGGGGCCGCCCGTCGTTGCCGTCGCCGGCGAGCCCGCCGTCCTCGACGCCGCGGCGTCCGACCCGCCGCCCGGCCCCGACGTCCTCTACGTCTGGTCGAACGGCATGACCGGGGCGGCGCCCGCCGTGACGTTCCAGGAGCCCGGCACGTACGAGCTCACGCTCACGATCACGAGAACGCTGCGCATGAGCGAGGAAACGGCGCAGGTCGCGCGCTCGGCCGCGACCTGGGTGCGCGTCGTCCCCGCACCGGTCTGCTACTTCCCATCGGACGGTGCGATCGTCGTCTTCGAGGCCGAGTCGTACCACGCGCTGCAGCCCGGCACGGGCGACTTCGCCGCGTACCGCTTCGAAGCGGCCGGCGATCCGGCGGCGTCGGGCGGCGCGGTCGTACGGGCCGACGGACCCGCGCGCCTCGAGAGCGAATCGTATGCCGTGTCCGCCCCCGAGCTCGACTACCGGGTCGAGATCGAGTGGCCGGCGGGTGCGCGCACGCTGTGGATCCGCGCCCGCACCGGCGACGCCGCGCGGCGGTGCTATGTCGGCGCGGACGGCGAGGCGCCGCCGCTCGACGCGCCCGTGACGCTCCCGGCGACCGGCGACGAATTCGCGTGGCACGCGGCGACCGTGGTCTTCAAGGCGCCCGGCCGCGCGCTGCTTTCCGTGTGGCTCGCCGACCCGGACCTGCGCATCGACAAGTTCGTGGTCGCGGCCGACTCGCAGCCCGCGCCCGACGGCGCCGGCCCGGCCGAGCAGCCGGCGCGCTGCGGCCTGAACGTGTTCATCCGCGGCGACGCCAATCGCGACGGCCGCCTGGACATCGCCGACGCGATCGCGATTCTCTCGTACCTCTTCAGCCAGTCCCCGACCGTCGCCTGCGGCGACCACGCCGATGCCAACGACGACGGATCCCTCAACATCGGCGATCCGATCTACGTCCTCCAGCACCTCTTCGCGCGCGGCCCGGCGCCGCCGCGCCCCTACCCCGCGCCGGGCCTGGACGCCACGCCGAACGACGCCTACGCGTGCGGGGACTGACGCCCGCGCGCGACACCCCCGTTGCGCGCCGGTTCCCGAACCGGTATACAGGATAGCTTCTGGTTTCCGACCCGGGAGAACGGCCATGGACGAACTCTTGAAGCTGCTGCGCAAGAACGCGCTCGAGTCCCCGAAGAACCTCGCCAAGATGCTCGCCATCTCCGAGAAGGAGGTCAAGGAGCGCATCGCCGCGTACGAGAAGAAGGGCGTCATCCGCGGCTACCAGGCGATCGTGAACGAGGACGAGCTCGACCTGGACCGCGTGCGCGCCGTGATCGAGGTCAAGATCACGCCCGAGCGAGAGGGCGGGTTCGACCGCGTCGCCACGCGCATCAGCAAGTTCCCCGAGGTCGAGTCGCTGTTCCTGATGTCGGGCTCCTACGACCTGCTCGTCTTCGTCAAGGGCGAGAACCTGAAGGATGTGGCGCTGTTCGTCAGCGAGAAGCTCGCGACGATCGAGGGCGTCCTTTCGACCTCAACGCACTTCATGCTCAAGGTGTACAAGGACCAGGGCGTTCTGATGCACGGGGACCACAAGGATGAGCGGCTCCAGGTCTCCTGATCGCATCGCGAAGCACATCCGGGACCTCCCCCGCTCGGGAATCCGGGATTTCTTCGACATCGTGAGCTCGCGCGCCGATGTCATCAGCCTCGGCATCGGCGAGCCCGATTTCGTCACGCCCTGGCGGATCCGGGAGTCTTCGATCTACGCGCTGGACCGCGGCGCCACGACGTACACCTCCAACCGCGGGCTCATGGACCTCAGGCGCGCGCTCGCGGACTACGTGGACCGCGCCTTCGGCGTGCGCTACGACCCCGAGACCGAGATCCTCGTCACCGTGGGCGTCAGCGAGGCGCTGGACCTGGCGCTCAGGGCCGTGCTCGAGCCCGGCGACGAGGTCCTGTACCACGAGCCGTGCTTCGTGTCCTACGCCCCCGAGATCATCATGGCGTACGGCGTGCCGCGGGCCGTGCCCACATCGCGCGAGAACGGCTTCAGGCTCACGGGCGCGATGCTCCGGAAGTGCGCGACGCCGAAGACCAAGGCGTTGCTCATCAACTTCCCGACCAATCCGACCGGCGCGACGCTCACGGCCGCCGATGCGCGCGAGATCGCGGCCTTCGTCAGGGAACGCGACATCCTCCTCATCACGGATGAGATCTACTCCGAGCTCACCTACTCGGGCGAGCGCGCGAGCATCGCCGCCGAGCCCGGCATGAAGGAGCGGACCATCTTCCTCCACGGTTTCTCCAAGGGCTGGGCCATGACCGGCTTCAGGCTGGGGTACGCCTGCGCGCCGCCCGACCTGAGCGAGGCCATGATGAAGATCCACCAGTACATCATGATGTGCGCGCCGATCCTGAGCCAGAAGGCCGCCATCGAGGCACTGAAGAGCGGTCTCGACACCGATGCGATGCGCGCCTCGTACGAGCAGCGGCGCAATTTCATTTGCGCCGAGCTCAACGCGATGAACCTTCCATGCCACACGCCGGACGGCGCGTTCTACGTCTTCCCCTATGTCGGCGACCACGGCTTGAGCTCCAAGGACTTCGCGCTGAAGCTCCTCGAGGACCAGAACGTGGCCTGCGTGCCGGGCAGCGCGTTCGGCCCCTCGGGCGAGGGCTTCCTGCGCTGCTCCTACGCCACGGACATCGAGGCGATCAAGGAAGCCATGCGCCGGATGGCGGAGTTCGTCCGCGGCCTGAAGAAGCGCGCGCGCTGACGGCGCGCGAAGCCCCCTTCACCCAGGATTAAAGTCGCGATTATGGGGGTTTTCTGCTTCGCCCGCGCGGGCCGCCCCCATAGAATGACTAGCGTTGGCATTGACGCTGGGACTCTCCGCGAGAGGTACAGGTATGGGGGTTGTTGTTGCCGCATTGTGCAGTGTCCTGCTCGGCGTAGCCGAGGCGGACCTTGCCCGCTCGTATTCTTTTCCCGCTCCCTCGATCGCCGTTCACGGCGAAGCCGCGCACGTTGCGCTCGCCGACAGTCCGCTGGCAGGCATGCCGGGCGAACCCGGCCTGCCCGTCGTCTTCGCGACGCTGGCGCTGCCGTGCGGCGCGCGCGTCTCGGCAGTCGACGTGAGGTTCGGCGACGAGACGCGCGTGTCCGTTCCGCGCCCGTTGGCCGCCCAGCGCGGCGCAACGGCGCCCGGCGCGGCCGCAATCGCGG
>JBFZCA010000477.1:0-4733 GCA_041308205.1 Planctomycetota bacterium
TCGTCGAGCGCGCCCGCCTTCGCGCGCGCCTTCGCAACGAGCGGCCACGCCAGCGCGCGCGCCGACGAAGGCATCCCCTCGCCGGCCAGAAGCTCGGCGGCGGCCGCGCCGGCCCCCTCCGCGTCCCCGCGGCGGAACATCTCCTCGGCGACAAGCAGCCTCGCGCCCGGAAGCGCGCCGTGCGTGCTCATGAACGCGTCGAGCGCCTCGTGCGCGCCCAGCACATAGGAAAGCAGGGCGCCGTCCGCGCCCTGGGGCGCGACGATCTTCGCGAGCTCCTCCGCGGTCTTGGTCCCGCCCGCCAGCGCAAGCACGATGGCCAGCGCGCGCGCCGCCGCGGGCGATTTCGTGAGCTCGACCGCCTCGATGAGCAGCGTCTGGGTCCGCGCCGTGTCGCCGCGCGACCAGGCGAGCGAGGCCTCGGCGACCTTGCGGCTGCCGCCGTCCGGAAGGCTCGCGATCAGCGCCTCGGCATCCGCAAGATCCTTCTCGGTCCCGCGCAGGAGCAGCTTGGCCACGACGGTCTCCGGCGTCGCGACGGCGGCGCCGTTCCCGCCGCCGGGCGCCTTGAGATCGAGGAGGTCATCGAGCTTCTCCCACGCCAGGTACAGGCTCGAAAGCGCGGCGGTCGCCTCGGCGGCCTCCTCGGGCGTTCCCTTGGCGCGGACGTCGGCGAGCAGCTTCACGGCTTCATCCGTGACGACGCTCCACGCATCCTTGCTCTGCTCGAGCAGCACGCGGGCCGCGCGCAGCCAGGCGCCGGCCAGAAACACGCCGTGCTCGCGCGCGCGCATCGCGAGCTCGACCTCGCGATCGGCCTCCTCGGGCGTCAGCGCCGCGATTCCCTTTCTGGCGCCGACGCTCGCGAGCAGGGGGTAGATCGCGCGCATGTCGGGCGCCAGACGCAGGGCGCGGTGCGCGAGCACGACCGCCTCGTCGTACAGCCCCGCCTCCTCGGCGGCGCACCACGCGGCAAGCTCGAAGAGCTGCGTCGCGTCCATGGCATCGCGCTTCCGCACCTGATTGCGGTAGATCTGCGCCGGCGTGCGGCGCGGCACGATTTCCTTGACGGTGCTCCGGGGGACCCCGACCAGATCCTTCACCGTTCCGTCGCCGCGCAGGAGCGCCATCTTCACCTCGGCCGGGTCGGTATCGTCCTTGATGAGCCCGGTGAGCACCTGGCCGTTCTTGAGGTACACCTCGTCGTAGGGGCGGATCTTCTCGTCGACGGCGTCGCCGAGAAGCCACAGGCTGCAGCATAGAACGGCCGTCATCGCGGTGTCCCCCCTTGCGCCTCCGCGGGCGCCTCCGTGCCGGCGGGCGGCTCCGCCGCCTTCGGCTCCTCCGCTGTACCGGCCGGGGGCGGCTCCGCCGCCTTCGGCTCCTCCGCCGTCCCGGCCGGGGACGCCGCCGCCGGCGCCTCGACAGCGCCCGGCGCTCCCGCGCCATCCGCCTTGACGCCCTGCGGAAACACGCGCCTGACGCGCGTGAGGAGCTCCCGGTCGAGCTTGTCCTCGCGCGCGCCCGGCGGCGGCCCGATCCGCGGCAGCCCGTCCTGCCTGAGCAGGAGCGGCGTCGGCTGCAGGCCGAGGAGATCGCCCAGCGGCGGCATGTCCATGTCCTCGGGCTGCGGCTCGCGCCAGCGGGACGGCGCGGAGAAGGGATCGCGCGCGCTCTGCCTGCCGATCTTGACGAAGGTCTCCTTGTCGTCCGCCGGCAGCGCGATCGTCCGCCGGGACGCGAAGGTGATGTCGGCTCCCCCGCCGCCGGACAAGCCCGCGAAGATCTTCGCCGCCCGGAAGATGCCCAGCAGGAGCAGGGCCCCCGCGATGACGGCCACGATCTGGAAGCGATTCAGGTTCGGCACGGGTCACCTCCTGAGCCGCGCGGGCGCGGACTCGTCCTTCTTCTCCGCATCGCGCGACCTGACGAGCCGCAGGCCGTGGCCGGTCACGGTGCCCAGGAGCTCGCCGCCCGTCTCCCCGGGCTTGGGCCTGAGCGCGTTCACCGTGACCGCGACGAACTTCTGGGGCTGGTTGACCTCGTCGAACAGCGCGACGAAATCGCCGTAGGCTCCCGACACGTCCGCGCGTATGCCGTAGCGCATCAGCGTCCACCCGGGCTCGCCGGGGATCTCCACGCCGACCGGCGGCTCGCATATGACCGCCTTGACCTCGGAGAAGCCGGACACGATCAGCGCGTCCGCGAGGCGCCTGAAGCTCTCCAGCGATGCCCATCGCTCCTCGTACTCCTCCGCCCCGTCGGTCGCGCTCTCGTGGAAGTCGACGCTCGCCAGATTGGTCTTGACATCGACGGCCTCCTCGGTCGCCCGGCGGTCGAGGACCTCGCAGACGCGCGCCTTGGCCTTCAGGAAGCTCGTCCGCAGGCTCGTCTCCCCGGCGGGCTTCTCGGGGACGCCCACGCACAGCTCGGCGACGCGCATGGCCAGCGATTTCTGCAGGCCGTCGGTGCCGCCGCGCGCCGGGAGGTCCTTGCCGCCCGCGCCGCGCTGATACTCCGCGATCCTCGCGGTGAGCTTCTTGATCTCGTCGCGCTCCCTGGGGCCCTCGGCGCCGAAGCGCATGACGACGTACGCGAGCACGAGAAAGATGCCCGCGCCGCTCAGGACCTGCGTCAGGAATTCGCGATGCTTCTCCCAGAGCTCAATCATCGGCGCTCCCCTCGGGCCGCTCGGCGGCCGCCATCGCCGCCGCCATCGTCACCTTGAGGACGAAGCGGTAGGCGTTCTTCTGCACCTCGGGGCTCGCCTGCATGAGCTGGACGGCGCCCACGTACGGTTCCGCCTTGAGCGCGCGCTCGAGCTCCTCGATCGCCCTGGTCGCCTCGTTGTTCGCATTGTCGGCCAATCCCTCGATCTCGAGCGCCGACCGCGCGCGCCGGTCCTTGGCGCGCAGCTCGCGGACCTCCGCGAGCTGGATCTGCGGGGCAAGGCGTGCGCCGAGGAACACGAGCACCCGGCCCGCGAAGCCGTGGCTCGCGGCCTCGTACGCCAGCGCGCCGATGCGCCGCTCCAGCGACCGCTGCTCCTTGTGCGTCTCCTCGGCATCCGCGGACGCCCGGGTGAGCGCGTCGGCCTGCGCTCTGAGCGACGCCAGGCGCGAGGCGCGCACCGTCGATTGCGCGAATCCCGCCGCAAGCTGCAGCGCCAGGAAGCCGACGAGCAGCCCCGCGGCGCCGTAGAGGAAGGCCTTCTCGTTCCAGAACCGGCGGCGCTCCTTCTCCCGGGCGGGCAGGACCTCGAGAATGTCCTCGGACGCGAAGCCCGCCGCCCCGAGCCCCATCGCCGGGAAGAAACCCTCCGGACCGCCGGGAAGCTCGCCGCCCGGCACGGCGACCGCGTTGTTCGCGCCCGCGCGCAGCACCTCGGCGCCGAGCGCCCGCGCAAGATAGCGACCCAGGCCGCGCAACTGCGCGCCGCCGCCCGTGAGGATCACCCGGTTCAGGACGGGCTTGCCGAGCTTGACCTGGCCCTCGGCCCATTTCAGCGTCCCGCGCACGAGGTTGGCGAGCTGCTCGGCGGGGCGCGAGAAGACGTCGGAGAAATCCATCTTGGAGCCGTCCTTGTCGAGCCCCGTCGATGCGCGCTTGACCCGCTCGAGCTCCTGCGGCGTCGCCCGCACGCGCTCGCCGAGCGCCTCGTTGAACTGCTGGCCGCCGAAGAGGGCCTGGCGCGCGTAGAACAGCTCGCCCTCGAGCAGCATCACGAGGTGCGTGTTCTTCTCGCCGACCTCGACCAGCGCGTCGAGGCCCTCGCCGGGCGCGGGCTCGATGAACGACCGCCACGCCCAGAGGAGCCCCTCCACGGGAGGCATGACCGACGCGATGCCGAAGCCGGCGCCGCGCAGCGCCTCGACGACCGTCTGGATCTCCTTCTCCTTGCCGAGCACGAGCAGGAGCGGACGCTCGGCGCCCTCGCCGCCGATCGTGTGCTTGCGCCAGCCGGCGCAGAGTTTCTCGCCCATGCGCTCGGCGATCTCGTCGACCTCGTACTGGACGAGCAGGTTGAGCCGCCACAGGGGCGCCGGCGGCGCGGTCGAGTACCGCAGGATGCTCGCCTGCGTCGGGAGGCTCACGACGACGTGCGAGACGGGGATCCCCGCCGCTCCCATGCGCGCGCGCAGCTCGTGCGCGAAGGCCTGCTGATCGTCCCGGGGAAGCTCGTCGCGCGGGATCTTCAGGAGCCGCGTGACGGCGCACTGCTTCCCGGAGCGCACGACCTGCGCGGCCCGGACCATGTGCGTCCCGATGTCCAATCCGACGCGGCTGCCGCCGCCGAACAGCGTTCTCACTCCACGGCCTCCTTCACGGGCGCCGGCGGCACCGGCGGCAGGTCCGCCTTGCTTCGCAGGCGCCGCATGCACTCGTCGAGCTGCTCGGTCACGGCGCGGCGCGTCTCCGCCGGCAGCTTCGCGCCGCCCTCGGACGCCTCGAGCAGCGCGGCGAGCGTCACGGCGGCGACGGCGAAGCTGCGCCTGGCGATCAGCGCCTTCGCCCGGGCCAACGCATCATCCCTGCGGGTCTCCTCGCGCTGCGCGGTCACGCCCCTCGCCTGCACCGACAGCGTGCGTGCGATCTTCTCCGCCGCGGCCGTCACCTCCGCACAGCCCTCGTAGCGCCGCGCGATCGCATCGAGCACATCCCGGAGCGCGCGCGCCACGACGGGATCCTCGCGCGCGCCGAGCTGCGCCGACAGCGCCTCGGCCTGCGCGAGC
>JBFZCA010000478.1:0-12345 GCA_041308205.1 Planctomycetota bacterium
CGACGTTCCAGGACCTCTCGGCCTACATGCTGAAGAAGGGCGAGGCCGCGCCCAACGTGTCGGGGCGGGTGGAGATGCTCGAGAATATGCTGAACGAGTATATCTAATACTAGGCTACAGGCTATAGCCTACAGTCTCTCTCCGCAGAGCGGGCAGTCGCGGCTTCTGCGCACTGCCACGGCGCGCATCCGCATCGACAGCGCATCGACGATGAGCAGCCGGTCGGTGAGCAGGTCCCCGGCTCCCGTCAGGCACTTGATCGCCTCCGCGGCCTGGATCGCGCCGATGATGCCGGGAACGGCCCCGAGCGGGCCGCGCGGCGCGCCGGGGGTTTCCGGAGGGGGCGCCCCGAACAGGCACCGATAGCAGGCCGTCCTCCCGGGCAGCACGGTCATCGCCTGGCCGACGAAGCCGAGAATGCCGCCGTGCGCGTACGGCGTGCCCGCGGCGTGGCACAGGTCGGCGATCAAGAACTTGGAGGCGACGTCGTCGGTCGCATCGATGACGAAGTCGCAGGCCGCCGCCAGCGCCGGACCGTTCGCCGCGGTGAGCCGTTCGCACCGCGCCTCGACCGCGGCGTCCGGATTCAACGCCCGCAGCCGTTCGGCCGCCGCCTCGGCCTTGGGACGGCCGAGGTCCGCGGTCGTGTACACGATCTGCCGCTGCAGGTTGCTCAGCTCGACCGTATCGCCATCGACGATGTCGATGGCGCCGACGCCGGCGGCCGCGAGGTACAACCCCGCCGGCGAACCCAGGCCGCCCGCGCCGACGAGCAGCACCCGGCCCGCCCGGAGCCTGGCCTGGCCCGCCGGTCCGATTTCGGGCAGCGCAAGCTGCCGCGCGTAGCGCGCGCGCCCATCGTCGTCGAGGTCGGTCATTGCGGCTCCATGCGCCTCGCGGTATGCTCGTCGAAGGCGCCGCGCGGCCGTTCGAGGAAAACGCCGCCGGTGCGATACGACCCATGCATCTTACCGTAAACGGCGAACCTTTCGAGCTCCCCGGCGCTCCGACCGTGGGCGCGCTGCTCGCGGCGCTCAAGGCCGAGCGCGCGCGCAGCGCCGTCCTCGTCGGCGATGAGGTCGTGCGCGCGCCCGCGTGGGACGCCTTCGCCCTCGCCGAGGGCGACCGGGTCGAAGTCGTCACGTTCGCGGGCGGCGGGTGAGCTCCAGAAGGCAGGGAATCGATGACCGCTCCTTTCACGCTCGGCGGGCGCACCTTCGCATCGCGCCTCATGCTCGGCACGGGGAAGTTCTCCGATGTGCAGGTCATGCTGAACGCCATCAAGGCATCGGGAGCGCAGCTCGTCACCGTCGCGCTGCGCCGCATCAACCGCGAAAGGCTCGAGGATGACATCCTCGGCCCGCTGGCCGCGCTTCCGGACGTCACGCTCGTCCCGAACACCTCGGGCGCCATGGATGCGAAGGAGGCGGTCAAGGCCGCGCTGCTCGGGCGCGAGCTCAGCCGGAGCCCCTTCGTCAAGCTCGAGATCCACCCCAACCCGCACCACCTGATGCCGGACCCGATCGAGACGTACGAGGCGGCGCGCATCCTCGTCAAGGAGGGCTTCATCGTCCTGCCCTACATGCAGGCCGACCCCGTGCTGGCCAAACGGCTTTCGGACATCGGCTGCGCCGCGGTGATGCCGCTCGGCTCGGCCATCGGCACCGGCCACGGCCTCAAGACGCTGGAGATGCTCCGCTACATCGTGCGCGAGAGCACCGTCCCCGTGATCGTCGATGCGGGCCTGCGCGCGCCGTCCGACGCCGCGGCCGCCATCGAGCTCGGCTGCGATGCGGTGCTCGTCAACAGCGCCATCGCCGCCGCGGCCGACCCCGCGGCCATGGCGCATGCATTCGCGCTGGCGGTCCAGGCCGGCTACGAGGCCCGCGGGGCGGGGATCATGCCGGCGAGCGATGCGGCCGCGGCCACGAGCCCCCTCACCTCGTTCCTGCGGAGCTGAGCGGTGCTTCCCGATTGGCTCGAGCCGCCTCCCGATGCCCTTGCACGCCTCGACGCATCGAAGCGCGAGGCCGCGGAGGCCCTCGCGTGCGACACGCCCGGCATTCGCGAGTTCGCGGCGCTGCTCTCCCCGAGCGCGGGCGTCCTGCTCGAGGCCATGGCGCGGCGCGCCCGCGATGCCACGGGGCGCCACTTCGGGAAAACGATCTCGCTCTACGTGCCGCTGTACCTCTCGAACTTCTGCGAGGGCGGCTGCGCATACTGCGGCTTCGCCTCCGACCGCACGCACGTCAGGCGCGCGCTCGACGCCGGCGAGATCGATGCGGAGCTGGACGCGCTGGCGGCGAAGGGCTTCGAAGAGGTGCTGCTCCTGACCGGCGAGCGCACGACGCACGCGGATTTCGACTACGTGCGCGACGCCGTCGCACGCGCGGCGGCGCGGTTCCACCTCGTCACGGTCGAGTCGTTCGCGATGACGGCCGAGGAATACGGCGCGCTCGCGCGGGCCGGCTGCACCGGCATCACGCTGTATCAGGAAACGTACGATCCGGATGTCTACGCGACGGTGCACCGCTGGGGCCCGAAGCGCGATTATCGCTCCCGCATCGAGGCCCCTGCCCGCGCGCTCGGGGCCGGCATGCGCACCGCGGGGCTCGGCGTCCTGCTCGGGCTGGCCGAGCCGCGGCGCGAGGCGCTGCGCCTCTTCAGCCACGCGGAGCACCTCAGGAAAGAGCACTGGAAGGGCGGCATCGCCGTGTCGTTCCCGCGGATACGGCCGCAGCGCGGCGACTTCGCGCCGCCCTACCCGGTGCGCGAGGAGCTGCTTGCTCAACTCATCTTCGCGTTTCGCATCGCCTGCCCCGATTTGCCGCTCGTGCTCTCGACGCGCGAGCGGGCCGAATTCCGCGACGGCATGGCGGGGGTGGGGATCTCGCGCATGAGCGTGGAGAGCAGGACCACCGTGGGCGGTTACCGCGAGGGCGCCGAGGGGACTAGCGGCCAGTTCGAAGTGTGCGATAATCGGGATATTCGCGCTTTCTGCGCCGCGCTGCGGGGCAAGGGTTTGCAGCCGGTGTTCAAGAACTGGGATGCGGTCTTCAGATGACGCTGCGAGACTCCTTCACCGACAAGACCTTCTGCCTGGGCGTCGAGCTCGTCACGACGCGCGGCATCGCCGATCAGGGCCCCGCCGCGAAGATGCTCCAGTTCGGGCGCGCCCTCGCCGGCCGCAAGGACATCGACTGGCTCTCCATCACCGACAACGCCGGCGGCAACCCCGCGCTCGGCGCCGAGCACCTCGGGGGAATCCTCCGCGACCTCGGGGCCGAGGTGCTGATCCATCTCTCGGCCAAGGACATGAACCGCAACGCGCTCGAGGGCCGGGCCTGGACCCTGGCGAGCCGCGGCCTGACGAACGTGCTCGTGCTGACGGGCGACTACCCGATCGCCGGATTCCGCGGCAACGCGCGGCCGGTCTTCGACATGGACTCCGTCACGCTGCTCGCGATGCTCGCCGCCATGAACGCGGGCATGGAGGTCGCGACGCCGGGGCGCGCCGCCGCCGCGCTCGGGCCGACATCGTTCTACGCCGGCGTCGCGGTGTCGCCGTTCAAGGCCCATCCGGCCGAGCTGCTCGGCCAGTACCTGAAGCTCGAGCGCAAGATCGCGCACGGCGCGCAGTTCATCATCACGCAGATCGGGTACGACGCGCGCAAGTGGGACGAGCTCAGGGTCCACCTGGCGGAACGCGGGCACGCGCTCCCGTGCATCGGCTACGTGTACCTTCTCGGGAAGGGCGTGGCCGGCGTCTTCCACCGCAACCAGATACCCGGCTGCGTCGTGTCGGACGAGCTCCTCGCGCTCGTCGAACGGCAGGCGGCGGGGCCTGACCGCGGCAAGAGCTTCTGCATCGAGCTGGCCGCCAAGCAGGCCGCGATCCTCAGGGGCATGGGCTACCGCGGCGCCTACCTGGGCGGCCTCACGTCCCCCGCGCAGCTCGATGCGATCCTCGAACGTCTCGGGAGCTTCAGCCCCGATGACTGGCGCCTCTTCGCCAAGGAGCTGCAGTTCCCGGCCGAGAACGAGTTCTACATGTACGACCGCGACCCGGCCACGGGCCTGGCGAACACCGGCCGCCGCGCGGCCATGCCGCCCGTGTCGGCCCCGGTGCTCGAACGGCTCGGGTTCGCCTTCAACGAGATCTTCCACCGCATCGTGTTCGCGCCCGACGCGCCCTTGTTCGGCGCCGCGGCGCGCTTCTACCGAACGCTCGAGAAGCGGCCGCGCCTCGCCGAGGCCGCGCGGGGCCTCGAGAACCTGATCAAGGCCGCGATGTTCGGCTGCCGCGGCTGCGGAGACTGCTCGCTGCCCGAGACGACCTACCTCTGCCCCGAATCCTCCTGCCCCAAGCGGCAGCGCAACGGCCCGTGCGGCGGCTCGTTCCACGGGAAGTGCGAGGCCGAGGACCGCGACTGCGTGTGGGTGCGCGCCTTCCGGCGCTGCGGCGGGGCGGAGAAATTCGCCGCGCTCTTGCAGGAAGCGGTCGCGTTTGTCGATGATGGTCTCCGCACGAAATCGTCGTGGGCCAACGCGTTTCTCGGCCGCGACCACCACCGCTACAAGGAAGGAGCGACGCATGGCGATTCCGGGACTCACGCTGATCGGTGAGGCGATCAACGACTCGGTGCCGAGCACCAGGGAACTCTTCGAACGCGGGGATCTGGCCGGCATTCAGGCGCTCGCGGCCGAGCAGGCCGCGGCCGGGGCGCACTGCATCGACGTCAACGTCGGCCGGCGCGGCGCGGACTTCATGGCCGCGGTGGTCCGCAAGGTGCAGGAGGCGGTGGCGGTGCCGCTGTCCATCGACTCGCCCGACATCGAGTACCTGCGGGCGGGCCTGTCGGCCTACGACCCCGTACGCGGCGGCGGCAAGCCGGTCGTGAACTCGATCTCCGCGCTCAGGGCCGGCGCGCTCGCGCTCGCCCAGGTGCAGCCCTTCCGCGCGATTCTCCTCCTCACCGAACGTACGGACGCCGCGGGCGGCAGCGCCGCCTGCAAGACCGCGGAGGAGGAGCATGCGGCCGCCGCGGAGCTCTTCGCGCTGGCGCGCGCCCAGGGTCTCACGGCCGATGACATGATCCTCGACCCGGGCATCATGCCCATCGGCGCCGACACCGAGGAACGGCTCGCGCGCACGCTCGACACCTTCCGGCGCTGCAGCGCCGACCCGGCCCTCGCGGGTTGCCACGCGTCCGTGGGCCTCTCGAACTTCACGGTGATGCTTCCCAAGAAGCGCCCGAACGGCCGGCCGATCCGAAGCGCGCTCGAGTCCGCGTTCCTGACGCTCGCCATGCCGCTCGGCCTGGACACCATCATCGGCAGCGTCAAGCGCTCCTACGCGCTCCTGCCGGACGGCGACGATGCCGTCGTGTGCCTTAGGGACATCATCGCGTCGGAGGGCTTCGCCGGCATCGCGCGCCTGGACGAATTCTGCCGCGGGTGACGCGCGGCGGCGCACCAACGACGGAAAGAAGGAACTACGTGACCGTTCACAGTGCATCTCGAACACGCTGATCTTCCTGATGCACCACAGAGAAAACAGAGGCCACAGAGGACGGAACGTGAGACGATGCGTGACTCGGCGTCCGCTGCGGTGCTCTCTCTGTATTCGTCTCTGTGCCCTCTGTGGCTCTGTGGTTCTTTTCTCTCTTTGTCTTCCATCTCTGACGGGACGACTGTGCACTCAAAGGGAAACGGAGAGAACCCCCGTGAACGGTTACGAAATCACACAGAGAAGACAGAGAGCACGGAGAAGGGAACGCGAGACGGTGTGCGGCTCCGTGTCCTTTTCGATGCCGTCTCTCCGTCTTCTTCTCTGTGCTCTCGGTGTCTCTGTGGTTTCCTTTCCGCAGTCACGCGTGTCTGCCCGCGTGAACACGCCGAGAAAACCGCGAACGGCCGCGTGCGCCCTTGCCTCGCCCGCCCCGCGCGCGCACAATGATCCGGCGTGGAGACGCAGCGCAAGGAATTCCTCGCCTACCTCTCGTACGAATGCGGATTCGCCCGCAACACCGTGCTCTCCTACGGGCGCGACATCGCGCAGTTCCTCCGGCACGCGGCGGGGATCGGCATCGCATCGTGCGATGCGCTCGATGCCGAGATGCTCATCGCGTACTTCCGCACGCGCATCCAGGAGGGGCTCGCGCCGCGGAGCGTGTCGCGCGCCATCACGGCCGTGCGCATGTTCCTGCGCTTCCTCGTCCAGGAGGGCGCGCTCAAGGAGAACTGCGCGCGCTGGATCGAGACGCCCAAGATCTGGAGCCGCCTGCCCGTGATCCTGAACGAGGGGGAAATCGACCGCCTGCTTGCCGCCCCGGAGGCCGCCAAGGCCAGGTTCCCGCGGCGCGACCGGGCCATCCTGGAGCTGTTCTACGCGACGGGGGCCAGGGTCTCGGAAGTCTGCACGCTGGCGTGCTCCCAGGTGCGCCTCGACCTCGGCCTGGCGCGCATCATCGGCAAGGGCGGCAAGGAGCGGCTGGTGCCCATGCACCGCCCGGGCATCGCGGCGCTGCAGGACTACCTCGCAACGGAGCGGCCGGCGCTCCTCGGCGGCAGAAATGACGGCGGCGCCCTCTTTCTCAGCCAGCACGGGAGACCGATCGACCGCGAGAACGTCTGGCGCCTGGTGAAGCGGTACGCCCGCTGCGCCGGCATCGCCAAGCGGGTCACGCCGCATACGCTGCGGCACTCGTTCGCCACGCACCTTCTGATCCACGGCGCCGACCTCAGGGTGGTGCAGGAATTGCTCGGACACGCCCGCGTGGAAACGACGGAGATCTACACGCACCTGGACCGCAGCGACCTGAAGCGCGCGCACCGCATGTTCCATCCGCGACCCTGAGGAGGCGCCCGAGCGCGCGCCGCGCCGCCCCCCGGTTGCGGGGCGCGCGTCTGTACGACTACTATAGAGTGCACGCGCGGCGTGCGCAGGCGCGTGCGAGGACGGCGTCATGCTCTTCAATATCGGCAAGTACGAGATCGTCGTGATCGCGGTCGTCATCATGTTCTTCTTCGTGGGCATGCCCGCGATGGGGTACGTGCTCTCGCGCGCCGGGGCGCGCACGCGGCGGCGGCTGGTCGGCTTCTTCACCGGCATTCGCACCTTCTGGCGAGAGTGGCGTGCGTAACATAAAGATCGAGATCGAGTACGACGGCACGGAGTTCGTCGGCTGGCAGCGTCAGGCCAACGGCACCGGCGTCCAGCAGGTGATCGAGGAAGCCGCGGCCGCGGTCCTCGGCCACAAGGTCTCCATCGCGGGCGCGGGACGCACCGACCGCGGCGTGCATGCCCTCGGGCAGATAGCGAGCTTCGGCACGGAGCGCCGCATCCCCGCGGAACGCCTCCCGTACGCGCTGAACACGCACCTTCCGGCCGCCGTCCGCGTGCGCGCGGCGACCGATATGCCGCCCGAGTTCCACGCCCGCCGGAGCGCGACGGGAAAGCATTACCGCTACACGCTGTTCTGCGGCGACATCGCGCCCGTCATCGGCCGCCGCTACGCGGCCGTCGCGCCGCCCGGGCTCATGCTCGAGCCGATGGTGCAGGCCGCCGGACACATGGAGGGTACGTACGACGTCCGCGCGTTCCGGAGCTTCGCCAAGGGGCAGGAAGGCCTGGGCACGGTGAAGACGGTCTGGCGCGTGCTCGTGTGCAGCGACGGGCCGTATTTCTTCGTGGATGTGCTCGGGAGCGGGTTCGTGTACACGCAGGTGCGCACGATGGTGGGGACGCTGCTCCTCGTGGGCCGCGGCAAGCTCATGCCGTCGGATGTCGCCGCAATCATCGCCTCGCGCGACAGGCGGCGGGCGGGCCCGACGCTCCCGCCCGAGGGGCTGTGTCTCATCAAGGTGTTTTACGACCCCGCGCCGATGCGGTGGTACGCTCCCTCCGCCCCGCGGCACTGGCGGACGTGACACGAGCGGACGGAACGGGAGAACGCGCGCGGCGCGCCGGCCCGGCGGCCCCGCACGCGCCGGGTTCTTGACTCCGCACCCGCCACGGGGTATAATTTCCGTGCTTCGTAAAATGTTGTATATAAAGGACTTAGAGGCGGCGGGCGCACGCGCATCGCGGCGCCGTACGGGGTGGCCGCATTGCGACGGGCTTCATGCAGGCAGCAAGCCGAGGAGGTTGCATGCAGGTTACGGTGACAGGACGGCACCCGGGCATCACGCCGCACGTCAAGGAATACGCGGAAAACAAGGTCGGCCGTCTTGAACGCTTCTTCGATGGCACTCACCGCATCGAAGTCATGATGCGCCGCGAGGCGGAAGAGAGCATTGTCGAACTGGTCATCCAGGCGCGCGGACGCCAGGTCATCTCCGAGAGCCGCGATCCGGATCTGTACAGGGCGATCGATCTGGTGCTCGACAAGGCCGAAACCCAGTTGACGCGTCTCAAGGAGAAGCGCAAGGAGCACCGGGGCAAGCACGCCGTCCAGGGGGAAGAAGAGGGGGCCGAGGAGATCAAAGGGAATGAACCTGCGTGACCTTATCACGGAAGACCTGATCCTCGCGGACATGAAGGCGCGCGATAAGCGCGCCGCGATCAACGAGATCGTGGACTTCATGTGCGCGCGGAACGGGATCTCCGAGGAGAATGCGCGCAAGGTCGAGGCGGCGGTGCTCCGGCGCGAGAGCCGCGGCACCACCGGCATCGGCAAGGGCGTTGCGATTCCGCACGCCAAGAACTGCGGTCAGGTGGACGAGATCGTGGCGGCGTTCGGCGTGGTGCGCGAGGGCATTCCGTTCGCCGCGCTGGACGGGGAGCCCGTCCGCCTCGTGTTTCTCGTCGTCTCCCCCAAAGGCCAGGAGAACGACCACCTGCGCGTCATGCGCAAGATCGCGCACATGGCGCGGGACGACAAGACGAACCGCTTCCTCGCCACCACCAGGGATTTCGGCACGCTGCGGGCGATTCTCGATGAGGTCGATGAGTACTTCGAAAAGAAATGAGCCCATGCCGCGGATCGTCACGTTCGGGGGGGGCTCGGGCATGTTCTCGCTCCTCTCGGGCCTGCGCGCGTACACCTCGGCCATCACCGCCGTCGTGACGGTCACGGATGACGGCGGAAGCTCCGGCTTGCTGCGCAAGGACCTGGGCATCCCGCCGCCGGGGGACGTTCGCAACTGTCTGCTGGCGCTTTCCGACGCGGATCCGCTGCTCAAGGAGGCGCTCGACTGGCGCTTCCCGGAGGGCGAGCTCCTCGGGCACAGCCTCGGCAACCTCCTCATCGCCGCCACGACGCTGATCAAGGGCGATTTCGGCGTCGCGGTCAAGGAGCTGCACCGCATTCTCAACGTCGCCGGCACGGTCGTGCCGAGCTCCACGCGCAAGGTGGGTCTGGTCGCCCACCATTCCGACGGCTCGCGCACGACCGGCGAGGTGCGGATCTCCTCGTCGCGGCGCTCGATCCACGCCATCGAGCTCAGGCCCGATCCGGGGCCGATATCCCCCGCCGTCCGGGATGCGATCGCGTCCGCCGATCTCTGCCTGTTCGGCCCCGGCAGCCTCTTCACGAGCATCATCCCCAATCTCCTCGTGCGGGGCGTCGTCGAGGCCATCCGGGCATGCAGCGCGCAGCGCGTGTACGTGGCGAACGTGATGACCCAGCCGGGCGAGACGGACGGGTTCGCGCTTTCCGATCACCTGGCCGCCATCGAACGCCACACGGGAACGGGATTCATCACCGCCGTCGTGGCCAACGCGGGCGCCATCCCGGACCATGCGCTCGAACGTTATCGCGCGCAGGGAGCGGAACCGGTCGCGATCGACCGGGAGAAGTGCGCCGGCGTGCCGATCCACGCGGGAGAGCTGGCCGAATCCGGGCACTTCCTGCGCCACAATCCCGAACGGCTCGCGACCTTCCTGATGGATACGTTCTGGCGGCGCACGCCGTGTGCGCGGCCGGTTGACGCGGGTGCAACGCCGTGACGAAGAATCCAGGCGCCCATTCCGGCGGCGACACGGCGGAGGATGTCGTCCAGATCGCGAACCGCTCCGGCCTCCACGGCAGGCCCACGACCATGTTCGTCAAGCTCGCGAACCGGTTCAGGAGCGTGATCAAGGTCCATTGCGACGGCGAGACCGAGGAGGTCGACGGCAAGAGCGCCCTCGGCGTCCTCAGCCTCGGCATGGAGTACGGCAAGAAGCTCCGCATCCGCGCCAGGGGCGACGACGCGCGCGAGGCCGTCGCTGCGCTCGGTCAACTGGTTCGCAACAAGTTCGCGGAGGACTGACGCGTGCACACCCACAAGGGCATCCCCTGCATGACGGGCATCGCCGTCGGCGAGGCGCTCGTCGCGCCCCGGGATGTGGAGCACCGCATTCACCGCCGCCATGTCGCGCCCGGCGACGCGGCGCGCGAAGAGGAGCAGATCCGCACGGCGCTCGCCAAGGCGGCCGAGGAGATCGACCGCGAGATCGGGCAGCTCGGCGGCTACACGGGCGTCGCATCCAAGATCCTCGAGTTCCACAAGGCGCTCATCCTGAGCCCCGATCTCGCGCAGGAGATCAGCGCGCACATCCGCACCGAGCACATGAGCGCGGAGTTCGCGGTGTTCACGGTCATGCGCCGCTGGCACGCGCACTTCGCCGGCCTGACCAGCGAGGCGGCGGCCCAGAAGGTCCACGATCTCATAGACGTCGAGCGGCGGATCATGCGCTATATCGTCGGCGGGACGCTGTGGGACCTCCGCGGCCTGGACCGCGAGGTCGTCCTCGTCGCGCACATGCTCACGCCCAGCCAGGCCGCATCGCTCGGCAAGACCAAGGTCAAGGGATTCGCCACGGACATCGGCGGCAAGACGGCCCACACCGCCATCATGGCGCGAGCCATGGCCATCCCGGCCGTCGTCGGCACCGGCGATCTCTCCCTCCGCGTCCAGGACGGGCAGACCGTCATCATCGACGGCCTCAAGGGGCTGGTGATCGTGGATCCGGATGCGGACACGCTCGACCGCTACCGCGAGCAGGAGCGCCGCCACCGCGCCGTGTTCGATGCCCTCGTCGCGGAGCGCGACCTGCCGGCCGAGACGCTCGACGGCTACGAGGTCGAGGTCCTGGCCAACATCGAGCTCGCCGAGGAGGCGGAAATGGCCCTCGCCATGGGTGCGCACGGCGTGGGGCTGTACCGCACCGAGTTTCTCTACGAGGAGTGCCACGAGCCCAGCGAGGACATGCAGTGCGACGTCTACCAGGAGGTCGCGCGCAGGCTGGGCGGCCGCACCTGCATCATTCGCACCATGGACCTCGGGGCCGACAAATTCGCGCACGAGGGCCAGCAGGAAGGCGAACGCAATCCCTTCCTGGGCTCGCGCTCCATTCGCTACTCGCTGCAGCGGCCCGAGCTCTTCATGGTGCAGCTCCGCGCCATCCTGCGCGCGTCGGTCGCCGGCGACGTCCGGCTGCTCTTCCCCATGATCTCCGTGATCGAGGAGCTCAGGGAGGCCAAACGCCACCTGGCTCGCGCGAAGGAGGAGCTGCAGGCCCGCGGCATTCCGTTCCGCGCGCACATTCCCGTCGGCATGATGGTCGAGGTGCCATCCGCGGCGCTGACCGTGGACCAGCTCGCGCGCGAGGTCGACTTTCTCAGCATCGGAACGAACGACCTGGTGCAGTATGCGCTCGCGGTCGACCGCGTCAACGAGCGCGTGGCGCACCTCTACCAGCCGGGCTCGCCCGCGATCACCCGCCTGCTCCGGCACATCATCGGCGTGGCGCAGAACCTCTCCATCGGCGTCTGCGTGTGCGGCGAGATGTCCGCGGATCCGCGCTTCGTGCTCCTGCTCCTCGGCCTCGGCTTGCGGGAATACAGCGTGGCGCCCGTCGCGGCCCCGCTCGTGAAGCACATCGTGCGCTCCGTGTCGCTCGCGGAAGCCGAAACCTTTGCCGAGAAGACGCTCGGCTTCGCCACGGCCGAGGAATGCGACGCCTTCATGTCCGAGCGCCTGGCGGCGCTGCTGCCGAGCCTGATGTGACCGGCGGCCTCGGGAGCGAGCGGGACGCGCGGAGACCCCCTCCCGGACCACGGATCGGGATCGCGCCGGGAAGCGGACGGCACTACTAGCCCACAAAGACTCGAAGACACCAAGCTGCGCGTCGTCCGCTATGGCGGCGTATGTCGTCCCGCGCCATCAATCGACTGCGCCGTTCTTCTGACCGTCTTCGTGTCCTCGTGTCTTCGTGGCCTCGTTCGTCCTCCCACCCTCGCACGTTCGCCGCCGATGCACGCACATGACCGGCCGCGGGTCCGGAGAACATGCGGCGCGCCGCCGCGCTCCCCACCTTCCGAGAATCGCGCGCCGCGTCCGCCGGTCCCCGGCGGC
>JBFZCA010000479.1:0-10676 GCA_041308205.1 Planctomycetota bacterium
CTTACCCACAAGTCCGCTGACCGTGCGCCCCCTTCTCCCGAAGGGGGCCGGGGGTTGCAGGAGGTGGCGAAGCACCCAGCGTGTCAGGTTCAGGCGCGAGCCGTCTTCTCGGTCGTGCGTCGGGACACTGGAACTTGTGGGTAAGCGTCAGCAGGGGAAAGGGGGAAACGCCGGCTGCGGCCGGCGCCTGCAGGGCCACGGGTTCACCGAATATGTACCTCTGTGGTTCTCTCCGCCGTCGTCCTCGTGCGATCGCGTCTCGCGCGCCCGGGCGGCCGCGTCACTTCTTCTTCTCCTCCGATGAAGGCTCGCGCGGCGCGACCGTGCCGCCGAGCCGGAAGATGCCGTGGGTCGCCGTCTCGTTCCGCGGGTCGAGGCGCAGCGCCGCGCGGTAATGCCGCAGCGCCGAGGCCGTGTCGCCCTTGCGCTCGAACACGCGCGCCAGCACGATCTGCAGGTTCACGTCCGACGGATCCTGCGCGGCCGCCTCGCGCGCCCGCGCCTCGGCCTTGTCGAGCGCGCCCTGGATCAGGTAGATGCGCACGAGGTTGACGGCGAACGCCGTCCTGCTCCCGGCCAGGGAGTCGCGCAGCGTCTTGAGGCTCTGCAGGTAGTCCCGGCGGCTGAACGCGCCGTCGTCCTTGACGAGCGCAGGGTCGACCGGCATGACGACGAGATCCTTCTCATAGGCGGCCGCCGCCCGCAGGCCGGCGTCGCAAGCCGCCTCGGCCTGCGCGAGAATCTCTTTCCGGCGCGCGGCCGGGAGCTTGTCGCTCATGAGCGCCCATTCGTAGTAGGTGTCGCCGAGCGCCGTGTACGCCTCGATGTAGTTCTTCCTCGTCTCGATGGCGCGCGTGAACCATTCGGCGGCGTCCTTGTAGCCGCCGAGCTCGCGCCGGATGACGCCGAGGTGGTACATCGCGAACGCATACACGTCATCGATCGCGTCGGGATACCTGCCCGATGCCACGCGCTCGAGACACTCGACGGCCTCCGCAGGCCTCCGCTGGTGGCGATACAGGAGGATTCCCAGGCTCAGCGCCGCCCGGGCGTAGGACGGGTCCTCGTCCAGCGCCTGGCGGAACGATTTCTCCGCGGCCGCGTACTCCTCCTCGGCCGTCTGTTCCGCGCCGCGCTCCCAGTACTGGATCGCCCGCGTGCGCTGGGGCGTCGCCTGGGGCCCGTGCGACGTCATCGCCTTGGTGCGCTCCATGATCACGTCGCGGTGCGCGAGCCACCAGGCCTGGTAGCGCTCGCGCGCCTGCTTCCACTCGTCCTCCGGCGCATCCTCGGCGGGAAGGTAGTCCTCGCCCGTGCAGGCCTTGAGCTTCTCCCCGGCGAGCGCCCGCAGGCGGCGGTCATCCTCCTGGAGCGCGGAGATCAGGCAGGGGATGCCGATGTGCACGCCGTTCTCGCCCAGCGCGATGGCCAGCGCGAGGGCCAGGCCCGCATCCGCCCGCTGGTAGGCCTCGACGAGCTCGCGGTAGCGGTTGAGCCGCCGCAGGAGCTCCACGCAGAACGAGCGCACCGCCGCGTCCTCGACGGGATCCTCGAGCACGAAGAGAACCAGCGCCACCGCATCTTCCGGGGCGACGAGGAGCGCCGCCCTGAGCGCCTCGATGCGGTCCTCGGGCTGCGGCGCCTCGATGCCCTCGTAGATCTCCGGGAGATCCTTGTCCAGCTCGTCGCCCACGACCTTCCTGAGCTCGTGCGACCTGAGCACGACGCGGATGCGGCGCGCCGCGTCGCCGGCCGCGGTCTTTGCGGCCTCCCCGAGCGGCTCGACCGCGAAGATGCCCAGGGCGCGCAGCTCTTTCTCGGCGGCATCCGCATCCGCGCCCTCCCGGCCGAGGCGGCCGACGAGCGCGGCAATCTGCGCCGCAAGCTCTTCCGGACCGGCCGATGGCCGCTCCGCCGCACCCTCCCCCCGCGGGATGATCCTGACCACCTCTTCCCTGGGATAGGAGGCCTCACCCGCCCCCGGCACGCGCACGATGACGAGCTTCCCGTCGGGCGACACGCGTACGTCGCCCGCGATGCGCCTCCCGCCCTTCAGCTCGATGCGGTCGCTGTCCTGGTTCTCGCCGGGCTCGGGCCGGCCGAGCTGCACCCGCGCGATGTCGCGCTTGGCGATCCGATCGGTCGACTGCGCCATCTCCAGCAGAATGTAGTTCCGGCCCGCGTCGCGAATCCTGCCCGTGCGCACGACGCCGGAGGTCAGCGTCACGCGATCCTGGGCTTGCGCGAGCGCGCCGAGGGCAAGGCCCAACCCGACCACCCACCACGCAGCGGCTTTCGTCATGTTCTCACGGTCTCCTGCGTTCACGAGCATCGCGTGCGCCGGCGGCGACGAATTCCCCGACCTCGACGGCGCACGCGGGCACGAGACGCGCTCGGGCGCCTCGGCAGCGCGCCTCCTAATTATGTGGTCTGGGCCGCGCGGGCACAACTTTCTTCCCCCGCCCCGCGCCGCGCTCTTCTGATCCGCCCCGGCACGGCCTATAATCTACGGGCCCGCCGCAGACTCTCGGCAACACGGCGGGCTTGCCCGCCGCAGCCGTGGCGAAGGCGGGCGGTTATCGGAGGATCGAATGACGACACCCCCTGTCATCCGCGTGGCGGAGATCGAGCGCGGCGACATCGTCGACGGGCTCCTCATGGTCGACGCCGCGAATTTCAAGCAGACCAAGAACGGCAAGCCCTTCATGCAGCTCGTGCTCCGCGACCAGAGCGGGAAGATCCGGGCGATGAAGTGGGACGCCGAGCGCGATCTGTACCGCTCCATACGCGTGAGCGACATCGTCGCCGTCAAGGGCCGCGTGGAGGAGTACCAGGGAAACCCGCAGCTCATCCTCGACGACATCCGGGTCATGCCGCGGACCGCCGTTCCGGCCGATACGTTCCTTCCCAAGGGAACCGCAAACACGGCCGAGCTGTGGGAGACGCTTCTCCGTGCGGTCATGGACGTGACGACCCCCGGCCTGCGGCAGCTCCTGGAGAGCTTCCTGAACGATCCGGAGCTCGCCGAGGGGCTGCGGACCTGGCCGGCGGGGCGCACCCTCCACCACGCGCATCGCGGCGGTCTGCTGGAGCACATCGCGAGCATCATCGGCGCCGCGAAGCACCTGGCCAGGCACTGGCCCCAGCTCGACATCGACCTCCTCACCGCCGGGGCGCTCCTGCACGACATAGGCAAGCTCAAGGAGCTGTCGCTGGACCACAGCATCGAGTACACGGACCGCGGCCAGCTCGTCGGGCACGTGGGCATCGCGATGCAGATGCTGCACGAGAAGCACGGGAACGTCCCGGGCCTCGCGCCCGAGACGCTGCTCGAGATCGAGCACATGATCGTGAGCCACCACGGGAAGACCGAGTACGGCGCGCTGCGGGAGCCCATGACGGCGGAGGCGATCGCGCTGCATTTCCTGGACAACATGGACGCGCGCCTGGCCGCGTACTTCGCGCTCGCGGGCGAGGAGGAGCCCGGCCCCTACGGCGAGCGCTGGACGGATTATCACCCCCTCTTCGGCACGCGGCTCTACAAGCCGGGACGGATCCGCCCGCCGAGGCGCGCGGACTGACCGCCCGCCCGGCGGGGCGCGCGCCGCTACTCGGCTTCCGCCGGCGGCACGCGCTCGGCCGCGGGGAAGAGGTCGAGCTCCAGGCCGACCTCGGCGATCGCCTTCCTGAGGGTCTCCTCGCTCTGGGGCTGGAGCCTGCAGAGCGGCAGCCTGACCTCGTCGCACATCACGCCGCCGATCGCCATCGCGCACTTCACGGGCACCGGGTTGACCTCGACGAAGAGCGCGCGAAAGAGCGGAAACAGGCGGTAGAAGATCTTGCGGGCATCGGCGACGCTGCCCTCCCTGAAGAAGTCGACGAGGTTGGCCATCGACCGCGGCACGACGTTCGCCGCGACCGAGACGACGCCGACGCCGCCGAGCGCCATCATGGGCAGCGTGAGCGCATCGTCGCCGGCGAGCACCTCGAGATCCGTCCCGCCGATGATCTCGGCCGCGCAATCGAGGCGGCCGCTCGCCTCCTTCACCGCGATGATGTTCTCGTGCTGCGCGAGGCGCGCGAACGTCGCGGGCTCGATGGAGACGCCGGTGCGCGAGGGAATGTTGTACAGGACGAGCGGCAGCGACACGCTGTCCGCGATGGTCATGAAGTGGCGGTACAGGCCCTCCTGGCTGGGGCGGTTGTAGTACGGAGCGATGAGCAGCGCCCCATCGGCGCCGCTTTCCTGCGCGTGCTTCGTCAGCCGCACCGCCTCCTCGGTCGAGTTGGAGCCCGTTCCCGCGATGACGGGGATGCGGCCGTTCGTGCGCTCGACGACGAGCTCGATGACCTTCTCGTGCTCGGCGTGCGACAGCGTGGCGGACTCGCCCGTCGTCCCGCAGGGGACCAGGCCGTGCGTGCCCGCCGCGATGTGCATCTCGACGAGCTTCTCGATCGCCGGCGCATCGACCGCGCCATCGCGAAAGGGCGTCACCAGGGCGACGATTGACCCGCGAAACATACATTCGCTCCCGACTCGCACGGCATCTCCGCGAAGAACATCGAAGGACCAGGCCGGATTATAGGCGACGGCCGGGAGAATGGCCAGAGGGAGGCGCCGGCCTCCCGCCCTCACTCATCCTTGGCCGGCACCGGAATGAGCGTGTAGAAGATCGTCCCCGTGCCCTTGGCGCCGCCCGCGGCGGCATCGGCCTCCTGGAGCCGCACCGCCGCCGGAATCAGGCGCTGGTCCCATTTGAACTCGGTCAGCGACAGCGGCCACGGTTCGCCCGGCTTCTTGGTCGGATCGACCACGAAGTACAGCCCGAACTCGGGCTTGTCCTTGTTGGCCAGGATCGTCTCGATCTCCTGCTTGGTGCCCACGAACCTGACCGTGACGCGCGAGCGGTCGCTTCGCACGGCGATCGGCCGGTCGCCCTGGGCCGCGAGCGGCAGCTTCGCCCAGAGGTCCACCTCCAGCTGCCGCGAGTCGGTGGGCTCGGGTTCGAAGAACACCGTGACGCGCACCGTGCGCGTCGTGCCGGCCAGCGGCTGCCCGCGCTCGTCCACGAACACGGACGCGTTCAGGTCCTCCTTCGGGAACTCGAGATGCGCGGCCACCTCCGTGGTGTAGGAGAGATCCTGCGCGCCCACATCCTCCAGCGTCACGTCATCGGTGACGATGCGGCAGCTCTGCAGGTAGTACTCGGCGCCGCGCACCCCGAGCATCGCCGGTTCGATCTCGGGCTCGCGCGTGGTGCTCAGCCTGAGCGGCGCCGGCGGCCGCCCCTTGATGCCCGGCGTCCCCACGGGCAGCTTCTTGGCGACCACGCGCGAGAGCTGGAAATGGAGCACGCTGGGCGTGATGGTATCCTCGACCACGCGCAGGGACTGCACCGGCGGCACCAGCAGCCGCCCCGTGAGCCGCTCCTGGCCCATCAGGTAGCCCTCGTTCCGGTAGCAGTCCTCGGGCCGCACGAGGAGCACCTTGTCCCACTCGCTCCACCGGAACGAGTTCACGTCCTGCTGCGGCCCGGTGACCGAGAGCTTGACCTTGACGGCCTCGCGCTGGTCCAGGTCGGCCTCGTGCTCGCGCGCGGACCACAGCCTGACGATCTGCCAATCGACGTCGCCCGCGCGCGCCGAATCCATGCGCACGTAGAGCGTCATCTCGCCGGTCTCCGAGACCGTGATCTGATTGTTCCAGGCGAAGTACCAGATCGTGACGGCGAAGAACAGGGCGATGCCCTTGTTCTTCAGATCGTGCGTGAATATGCCGGCAAGGTCGTTGAGCTTCATGAGGACCTCGTCTTGTGCGCCTCCTGCTGCTCGTGCACGTACAGTTCGCGCAGGCGCCCCTCGAGCTGGCGCGGCTCGAACCCGCGTTCGAGCTCGCCGCCCACCGCGAGCGAGATGATCCCCGTCTCCTCGGACACGATCACGCAGATCGCGTCGGTCTCCTCGGTGAGCCCTATGCCCGCCCTGTGCCGCGTGCCGAGCTGCGGGTCGAGGGACGGATTGTCCGTGAACGGGAAGAGGCAGCCCGCCGCCGCGACCCGCCCTCCCTGCAGCACCACGGCGCCGTCGTGAAGCTCGGTGCCGGGGTAGAAGATCGTCAGCAGGAGCTCGCTCCGGACCTCGGCATCGAGGATCACGCCGCGCTCGACGTACCCGCCGAGGTCCACGTCGCGCTCGAACGCGACGAGCGCGCCGATCTTGTTCTTGGAGAGCCGGCCGACCGCCGCGACGATCTCCTCGATGATGTCCACCCGGCTGCGCATGAAGACGCCCAGGAACGGCGTCTGGCCGAGCTTGGCGAGCGCCCGCCGCAATTCCGGCTGGAAGATCACGATGAGGGCCGTGATCGCCGCGCCGCCCGCGAAGTGCAGGATCAGCCTGACCTGCTCGAGGTTCCACCATCGCGCGAGAATCGACACCGCGAGCAGCACGAAGAGCACGAAGAACGCGACGCCCTTGAGCACGCCCGCGCCGCGGCTGCCCTCGGTGAAGCGCAGAAACACGTAGATGATCGCGTACAGGAGCAGGACCTCGAGGAGGTACTCCCATCGCGCGAACGGGCGAACGAACTCAATCAACGATTCCATGCACGCTCACTGCATCGAATTCCGCCGCGGCCTCCGCGATCGCGCGGACCATCCGCACGCAGTCGCGCGCCGCGGCCGCGTCGTGCGTCCGCAGGTATGCCGCCCCGCCGAGCAGCGCCCAGACGTGCGCCGCGCAGGTCCCGATCTCCCGGGCCTCCGCCGGCCGCCCCGTCACCGCGCCTATGAACGACTTGCGCGACGCCCCCACCATGACCGGCAGGCCCAGCGCCTCCATGCGGCGCAGGTCCCGCAGGATGCACAGGTTGTCCGAGACGCGCTTCCCGAAGCCCAGGCCCGGGTCCACGATGATGCGCCCGCGATCGATGCCGGCCTGCGCGGCCGCGCGCACGCGCTCGTCCAGGAAGGCGATGATCTCGCCCACCGTGTCGCCGTAGCGCACGTCGCGCTGCATGTCGCGCGGCGTGCCGCGCATGTGCATGAGCACGACGCGGCAGGTCGCGCCGGCCAGCACCTCCGCCATGCGGGGGTCGCCCCGCAGCGCCGTCACATCGTTGATCATGACGGCGCCGCGCGCAAGCGCCTCGCGCGCGACCGCCGCCTTGGACGTGTCGACCGCCAGCGGCACGCCGACCCGGCCGGCAAGCGCCTCCATCGCCGGCAGGACGCGCTCCAGCTCCGCATCGCACGCCACGGGCGGCGCGCCCGGCCGCGTCGATTCGCCGCCGATCTCGATGTAGTCGGCGCCGCCGCCCGCGAGGCGCTCGGCCGCCGCCGCCTGCGCATCCCGCCCCGTGTACCGCCCCCCGTCCGAGAACGAGTCCGGCGTCACGTTCAGGATTCCGACGATGCGCGGCGTCCGATCGACTTCCATGCCGTCTCCACGCGCGGCCCGGCTCCCGCCGGAACGCTATGCCTGCGGCGCGGAGGGGCCGCCGCCCCCGCGCGCCTTCTCATCCGCCGCCACGAGCGCGGCCAGTTCCTCGCCGCTCAAGACCTCGCGCTTCAGGAGCTCCGCGGCGATCCGATGCACGGCGCCGGTATTCTCGCGGACGATCGCGCGCGCCCGCTCGTAGCACTGCCGCGACAGGCCGCGCACCTCGTTGTCGATCTCCTCGTTGAGCTTCTCGCTGTGGTTGCGCGTCCGCGTGATCTCGCGTCCGAGGAAGAGATGCTCCTCGTTCTCCGTGAAGCTCAGGGGGCCGAGCCCCTCGCTCATCCCCAGCTCGCACACGACCAGCCTGAGCAGCTCCGTCGCGCGGCGGATGTCCTCGCGCGCGCCGCTCGTCACGTCGCCGCAGAACAGCTCCTCGGCCACGCGCCCGCCGTAGCTCACGCACACATCGCCGAGAATGCGCCGCTTGCTCATGTGGTAACGGTCGTGCTCGGGAAGCTGCATCGTCGCGCCGAGCGCCATGCCCCGCGGGATGATCGTGACCTTGTGGAGCGGCTCGACCTCCGGCAGGGAGTGCGCCACGAGCGCGTGCCCGGCCTCGTGATAGGCCGTGATGCGGCGGTCCTCCTCGAGCATCACCATGCTCTTCTTCTGGCGGCCCCACCTGATCCTGTCGCGCGCCTCCTCCATGTCCTCGGTGGTGACGTACTCCTGATCGCGCATGGCGGCCTGGATGGCCGCCTCGTTGACCAGGGCGGCCAGCTCCGCGCCGCTGAACGACGGCGTCGCGCGCGCGAGGCGCTTCAGATCGAGGTCGGGGCCGGTCTTCACCTTGCCGGCGTGCACCTTGAGGATCTCCTCGCGGCCCTTCACATCGGGCAGGTCGAGCACGATCTCGCGGTCGAAGCGCCCGGGCCTGAGGAGCGCCGGGTCGAGCACATCGGGACGGTTCGTCGCGGCGACGATGATGATGCCCTCGTCGGAATCGAAGCCGTCCATCTCGACGAGAATCGCGTTCAGCGTCTGCTCGCGCTCATCGTGCCCGCCGCCCAGGCCCGTCCCGCGCTTCCTGCCCACCGCGTCGATCTCGTCGAGGAAGATGATGCACGGGGAGTTGTCGCGCGCCTGCTTGAAGAGATCGCGCACGCGCGAGGCGCCGACCCCCACGAACATCTCGACGAAATCGGACCCGCAGATGCTGAAGAACGGCACGTTGGCCTCGCCCGCGATCGCCTTGGCGAGCAGCGTCTTCCCGGTGCCCGGCGGGCCGACGAGCACCACGCCGCGCGGCACGCGCCCGCCGAGGCGCTGGAACTTGCCGGGGTTCTTGAGGAACTCGATGATCTCGCGGACCTCCTCCTTGGCCTCGTCGATGCCGGCCACATCGACGAACGTGATCTTCGACGTCTCCTTGTTGACGAGCCGGGCGCGGCTCTTGCCGAACGACAGCACGCCGCCGCCCGCCCCCGGCGCGCGGAAGAGCCGCGTGAGGATGAACAGGAACACGAAGAGCACGATCAGGAGGGGCACGTAGGGCAGCAGCGTCTTGAAGCTGAACTCGGGCTCCGCCGTCTGGAAGCTCAGCGTCGGCGGCGCATTCTGCGCCTTGTCCTCCGCGATCACCTTCGTCGAGGCATCGTAGAGCCGCCGATCGAACTCGGCGTTCGGGGAGATGAAGTGCAGCGGCCGGCGCTCCGCGTCGGCGTAGGTCACGCGGAACACCGTGGGCATGAGCTGCTCGCGGTACTGGATGATCTCCTTGACCGACCGCGCGGCGACGTCGCCCAGCACGCGTTCGGGATCGGTGAGCTTCTCCGCCTTCGTCCCGAGGCGGGAGAGCGCCATGAACACGAAGATCATGGCGACGACGCTCACGACCCAGAAGAGCATCTGCGGCGACCGCGCGCCGTCCCGCCCCTCGCTCTTGGTCGGCCTCCGTTCTTCGCTCATCGCTCATCCCATGCGGTCAGGACCTCGACGAGGATGCGGTCCGCCACGCGGCGGACGATCTCTCGGCGGGCCGCCTCGAACCCGGTGTCGGTCCGAAACGTGAAGCGGTCGTGGAGGGTGTCGTTGAAGAACACCTCTCCGTCCGGACCGAGCCTCCGGAAGTCGACGTGGACATCGATCTCCGCGTGCGCGTACAGCGGCCGGTCCAGGCGGTCCTCGGCCACGACGTTCTGCCGGTACGCCTTGATCGCGACCCGCAGCGCGGCATCGGCGTTGCCCGCGTCCGTCACCGGAATGCACGCGCTCTGGACCTCGATCCGGCGCCTGAGCTCGCGCGTCATATCGTACTCAATGTCGCGCTCGTACGGGAAGGTCTCGTTGGCGACGAACGGCACCATGATCCGGGTGACGCCGGGCGGCGGCACGACGCCGACCGTGTAGCAGCCGCCGGCCCCGAGGGCGGCGCAGACGACGACGCCCGCCGTTCCCGCGCGCGCGAGCCCCCGCATCATTTCTTCCCCGGGAGGTTCTTGAGCAACTCCTCGGCCTCCACGGCCGCGGCCGTGGGCTTGCCGTCGAGGCCCCTGCCCTTCCTGACCGCGGCGCTCAGGTGAATTCCGGCCCCGACCACGTTGTCATCGGCCAGGTAGAAGCGCGCGACGTACAGCTCGTAGCTCGCCTCCATGTTCTTGAGCTCCTGGATGCACTCCCGCGCCTGCTTGGCCTCCCGTCCGACCTCGCGCTTCTCGAGGTAGCGCTCGAAGTGCCATCGGGCCCTGACGATGGGGGTCGGATCGTAGCGGTAGCCCTTGATGCCGCGGTAAATCGCCATGCCGAGATAGAAGTAGGCCTCCGGCACGAACTCGCTCTTGGGATACATGGCGATGAGGCGCTCGTAGACCGGGCGGGACTCCTCCCAGTCCTCGATCTGGACGTAGTGGTTGGCAATGCTGAAGAGCGCATCGTCGCTGAAGTTCTCGTACGGGTAGTCGCGCACGAGCTCATCGAGGATCCTGACGCCGAAGGCGGGCGAATCGTAGGCAATGATACCGAGAAAGTAGCGGCCGGCCCTGCCTTCGAGGAAGTCGAGCCCGATCTGGTACTTGCGCTCCAGCGTCCTGCGAAGGAGGTCGAGATCGGGGCGCATCTTCAGCACCGCGTCGTAGCACTCGAGCGCGGCTTCGTGGTCCTGGGCGGCGCGCAGGGCTTCGCCGCGCGCAAAGAGGGCCGCCGGGGTCTCCGGCGCGTCCGCCGGCGCCTCGCTCACG
>JBFZCA010000480.1:0-16777 GCA_041308205.1 Planctomycetota bacterium
CCTGAGCGCGCGCGCCGCGGCCGCGCTGGCCGGCCCCCGCGCCCTGGCGGAGCTGCGCGCGTTCCTCGACGCGCACGGCCTGTACGTCTTCACGATCAACGGTTTCCCCTACGGGCGGTTTCACGGCGCCAGGGTCAAGGAAAAAGTCTACGCTCCCGACTGGCGCACGAAGGCGCGGCGCGATTACACGATCGCGCTGGCCGATATTCTCGCCGCGCTCGTCCCCGAGGGGTGCACGGGCAGCATCTCGACCGTGCCGGGCTCCTACAGACCCTGGATCAAGTCGGATGCCGACGTCCGCGCGATGGCGCACAACCTGGCCGATGTCGCCGCACACTGCGCGCGCATCCGCGATGCGCGCGGCGCCGACATTGCCCTCGCGCTCGAGCCCGAGCCCGACTGCTGGATCGAGACCACCGGCGAGGCCATCGAGTTCTTCACCGGACCGCTGCGCGCGCTGGGCGCGGCGCGTCTCGCGAAGACCCATCGCTTCGAGAAAGCCGGGGCCCGCGCCGCGCTCCGGAGGCACATCGGCATCTGCCTCGACACGGCGCACTCGGCCGTCGAGTTCGAGCAGCCCTTGCTCGCGCTCATGCTGCTCTCGCGGGCGGGGATCCGCATTCCGAAGGTCCAGGTGAGCGCCGCGCTGCGCGCCTATCCCGACGCCGCGACGATCGAGCGCCTGCGGCCGTTCTGCGATCCCGTCTACCTGCACCAGGTCAGGGTTAGGACCGCGGCGGGGCGCATCGCCGCCTTCAAGGACCTGCCCGACGCCATCGCGGCCCGAACGCGGGTCTGGGACGAATCGGGCCGCCGCCCCGACGAGGAGTGGCGCATTCACTTTCACGTGCCGCTCTTCTTCGAGGGCGACGAGCGCCTGTCCTCGACCTCCGACCTGCTCGACAGGCGAGTCATGCGGGTCCTGCGCACGGCCTTGGCGCCGCACCTGGAGATCGAGACCTACACCTTCAGCGTCCTTCCCGAGGAGCTGCGCGCGGCCGATGTCGCCGCCGGCGTGGCGCGCGAGTTCGCGTGGCTGCTCGCGCGGGGCGGCGGGCGATGGCAGCCGCTCGCGAAGGCCACGTAAGGAAAGACGACCATATCACGCGATCTCCGCGGCTGCCTCGCGCGCGGCGCGCCGGGGACGCCCCTCACGGCAGCGCCTTCCTCCACCCCAACGCCCGAGCCGAGAGCCGCGCCGCCGTGTCCGGCGCCTCGGCGGCGAGGTTCTTCGTCTCCTTCGGGTCGGCGAGGATGTCGTACAGCTCGGCGTTCGATCCGCCGGCGTTGACGAGCAGCTTCCAGCGCCCGTCGCGCACGGCCACGTTGGGGCTGCGGTCGGCCGGCACCTTGGGATACGCGAAGGAACTCGCGTTGCGGCCGTACTCCCAGAAAAGCGGCTTGGTCCGCGCCGGCGATCCGCCGGTGAAGGCGGCGCTCAGGTCCTCGCCGTCGAGCACGGCTGCAACTTCGGCGGGAATGGATGCGCCGGCGACCTTGCAGAGCGAGGGCAGGAGGTCCACGGCGGCGAGCACCGTGCGGTCGTTCACGTGTCCCGCCGGAGCGTGTCCAGGCCACCAGACGAGCAGCGGCTCGCGAATGCCGCCCTCGTAAAGACTGAGCTTCGACCCGCGCAGGCCGCCAGTGCGCCGGCGCCCGTAGGTGGGCAAGGGGCCGTTGTCGCCGGTGAAGAGAATGAGCGTGTTCCCGGCGATGCCGAGCTGCGCGAGGCCGTCGAGCAGCCGGCCCATCTGCCGATCGTATTCCTCCAGGACGCCCTTGAAGTTCGCCTCGCCGTTGCCGTCATCGCCGCCGCCGTGCTTCGCCTTCATCGCCGGGCCAGGCACGAACGGCGTGTGCGTGTCGTCCGGCCAGAGATTCACGTAACAGGGCCGGTCAGGGTGCCGCCGCAGGAAATCGAGCGTCTTGTCGACGAAGAACGCGGTCCTGTCCCAGCGCTTGACCTTGTCCTGGGGGGACCAGATCCAGTTCGAAGCCGTGATGTCGGGGTGCGGATTCGGGCTTTCCCAGGTGCTGGCGCACTCATCGAAGCCGTACTCCAGGATCGACGGCGCATCGGCGACGTCGCGCCCGCCCCCCATGTGCCATTTCCCGATGTGGGCCGTGGCGTAGCCGCTCGACTTGAGCAGCCGCGCGAGGGACGGCGCCCGGGGATCGAGGAAATCCGCCTGCCCGCACTCGGCGTTGCCCTTGCGCGTCTGGAGGTAGCTCGTCAGGCGCCACCGCGCCGGGAACATGCCGGTCGTGCAGCCGGCGCGGGACGGCGAGCAGATCGGCGCCGCGACGTAGAACTGCGTCAGGCGGATTCCCTCGCGAGCCATGCGGTCGAGGTTCGGCGTCGGCACGAAGGCGCCGCCGTAGCTCCCGAGATCGCCGTACCCGAAATCGTCGGTGAACACGAAGATGATGTTGGGCCGCGCGGGCGCCGCCTCGGCGCCGAGGGCTTGGCCGGGCGCCGTGCATGCAAGCCCGAGGGCGCCGATGCAGAAGCCGATGGCACGCCGCGTTCGCTTGTTCATTCCACCCTCACAGCCGCGATTCGAACGCGTAGGCGCCCGCGCCGACCGCGACGACCACCGCGCCGCCCTCGGTCCGCACGACCTTCACGCCCTGCGCCGATGCGAGCGGCCGCGACGAGAACGACACCGCACAGACACATTCGCAACGAGCGCATGGCGTTTTCTCCTTTTCGCGCGGATGCGGTGCATCGTAACTCCCGGCGGCGGCGGCCTCAAAGAAGCCGCGCCAGCTCTCGCCACGACGCGCCGCGTTCCCTGCATTCGAGCGGATGGCCAAGCTCCGCCACGATGTCATCGACGTACGCGATGCGGCGCATGCCGACGAGCGTGCAGGCAATGCCCGAGGTCGAACGCAGCGCGCGCAGCGCAAGCCTGCTCAGGGGCGCATCGCCGGCCCAATCAGGGTCTGCGGCGGCAAGCGCGGCCTTGATCTCTCCCGCCCGGCGCGCGGCGAGCCCGGCGCCGCCGGCCAGTCGCACGAGCCGATTGCCCGCGAACGCGTTCAGCGGGCGGTTGATCAGAACGCCGAGGTTCTTCCGCCGCGCGAATTCGAGCGCCGTCGTTCCCGAGGGCTGATTCGCGATCGTCGCCGCTCCCGTCTCGAGGAGATTCATGGGGAACTGGACCACGGCGAAGTGGTGCTCCGGCGCGATCGACTCGGCGATGTTCCAGACGCGCTCCAGGCAGGTGAACCTCGCATCCGAGGCCGGCGCGGGAAACGTGTTCGAGCTGATGCCGTACCAGCGGATGCGCCCCCGTGCGACCTCGGTTTCGAGATGGCGGAACGCGTTTTCGATCCGGCGGTAGTATTCGGCGTGCGCCTCGCGGGGAGGATGATCGTGCGCCGCCGCCCACGCCAGGTAGTACTCCGGGTTGTGCAGCAGATAGACATCGAGGGTCTCGAGGCGCAGGCGGGCGAGGCTGCGCGTCAACTGGTCGTCGAGGAATTCCGGGTGGACGCAGTGCTCGAGGCCCTCGTCGTACTCCACGAGCTCGGGAAACGGCTGTCCGCGACGTTTCCGTGTCCGGCTCAGGTCGAAATTGCAGCCTTGCAGATAGCCCGCTTTGGAAACGACGACCAGCGCATCCCGGCGCAGCGTTCCCGCCTCGACGAGGCGTGCAGTCGCCTGCCCGATGAGTTCCTCCGACTCCCCATCGGCGTAGTTGGCGCTCGTGTCGATGAGGTTGATGCCGGACGCGAGCGCGTGCGCCACAGCTTCCGCGTGAGCGGGCACTCTCACGGAGACCCGATAGCAGCCGAATCCCGCCTGGCCGACGCCGAGGCCCGTGCGGCCGAGCGCCGCGGCGGCGATCGCGCGATGCCGGCCCAGCCGCTCGTGCGTCGCGTCAGGATCGGCGTATCCGCGCATCATGCGACGTGTAACCGCGATGCGGGGGCGGACTCTCTCCTCGCCCGCGCGGGCGCAGCGGCGCCACGGGCACACGCGATGGCGCGCACGTTCGGCATGATTCGTTTCCTTGCATGCATTGGCCGCGCGTGACCGTTCACCGTGCATCTCGAACACGCTGGTCTTTCTGATTCGCCAGAGAGAAACCAGAGGCCACAAAGGCCGGAATGTGAAACGGTGCGTGGCTCGGTGTCCATTGCGGTGCTCTCTCTGTATTCGTCTCCGTGCCCTCTGCGGCTCTGTGGTTTTTCCTCTCTTTGTCTTCCTTCTCTGACGTGGCGCCTGTGCATTCAGACGGAACCGGAGAGAACCCCGTGAACGGTTGCGACCACGCCACTGTGACCGAACGATGCGCGGAAATCAAGCCGGCAGCTACGAACGGCGGTGCAACGACACGCGTCCTTGACCGCCCGGCGCGGCGGTGGCAACATCGTTGCCACGACTAGTTGCAGAGAGGAGCACGGTCATGCAGGTGTGCAGGAGATGGTGCAGCGTGCAGGGGCGCGCGGCGCTTGTCGTGTCGCTCGTGTGCGGCGCGTGGCCGGCGGCGCGGGCCGCCGAGACCCCCGCGGCGGCCGGGGACGCGTTCGCGCAGAACGCGCGCCTGGGGCGCGGCGTCAACATCATCGGCTACGACCCGATCTGGAAGGACCGCGCGCGCGGGCGCTTCCAGGCCGAGCACTTCGCGCTGATCGCGGGCGCCGGGTTCAATCACGTGCGCATCAACCTCCACCCCTACCGCGACGCGCGGCCCGACGCGCAGCACACGCTGAGCGACGCCTACCTCGCGACGCTCGACTGGACCCTCGACCGCGCGCTCGCCGCGAAGCTCATGGTGATCCTCGACTTCCACGAGTTCACGGCGATGGCGCGCGACCCGCGCGGCAAGAAGGATCGCTACCTCGCCATCTGGGCGCAGATCGCCGAGCGCTCCAAGGCGCGGCCGCCCGAGGTGCTCTTCGAGCTCCTCAACGAGCCCAACGGCGAGCTCACGCCGGAGCTCTGGAACGAGTTCCTGCGCGAGGCCCTGGCGCTCCTCAGGCGGACGAACCCGAACCGCACCGTGATCATCGGCCCCGGGCAGTGGAACGGCATCGGGCAACTGGGGAAGCTCGCTCTGCCCGCGGACGACCGGAACATCATCGTGACGGTGCACTACTACAGCCCCATGGAGTTCACGCACCAGGGCGCGCCGTGGAGCGGGCAGAAGGACAAGCTCGGCGTGCCCTGGGACGGGACGCCCGAGCAGCTCGGCGTCATCGCGCGCGACTTCGACAAGGCCGCGGCCTGGGCCGCCGAGGAGAAGCGCCCGATCTACCTCGGGGAGTTCGGCGCGTACGACAAGGCCGAGATGGCCGCGCGGGTGCGCTACATCGGCGCCGTGGCGCGCGCGGCGGAGAACCGCGGCTGGAGCTGGGGCTACTGGCAGTTCGACGGCGACTTCATCCTGTACGACATTCCCGGGAAGCGCTGGATCGAGCCGATCAGGGACGCGCTCGTCCCGCCGCGGCAGTGACGGCGCCTGACCGGCCGGCAGGCGACTTTCGCAGAGAGCCCGGCGATCGGGTGCTTCGCGGGGAGTCGACTCGTGGCAAAGTACGATGAGCCAGCAAAGGAGGATCCCATGTCACGCACCCTGTCCATCGCAACGTTACTGCTCGCCCTCGCCGCCGCCGCGCCTTGCTCGGCCGGCGACCAGCCCTGGGTCATCGGCCTCGAGGAGCTGCACCGCCTCGACTTGCTGCCGGCATACCATCGGTCGGTGAAGGTCGGCGCGGTGACGAGCTACGACCGCACCGAGGGGAACGACGACGGCTTCTCGGGGAAGTACTCGTTCGTCGGGAAGGAGGAAGACGGCTCGCTGATCCTCGCCGACCTGAAAGGGCCGGGCTGCATCTACCGCATCCACACGCCGACGCCGACGGACGAGACGATCGAGTTCTACTTCGACGGCGAGCCGGCGCCCCGGCTCAGCCTGCCGTACCGGAGCCTCTTCACGGGCGAGCGGCCTCCCTTCGTCCGTCCCATCGTCGGAAGCGGCGGCGGCGGGTACTACTCCTACGTTCCCCTGCCCTACCGGAAGTCGTGCAAGGTCGTCCTCCGGGCGAAGCACACCCAGTTCTACGACCTCAACTACGCCACGTATCCGGAGGACGCGCCGGTCGAGACCTTCGACCCGGACGCGGCCGCGAAGGACGCCCGCAACCTCGAGGCCGCGGCCGCCGTGCTTCGGGGCGGCCGGGCGGCGGACCTGACCGCGTACAACGTTCCGGCCGGGAGCAAGGTCGAGCGGCACTCCTTCGACGTGCGACTCGAGCCCGGGAAGGCCGCGACTCTCTGGGAGACGAACCGTCCCGGCCGCGTGGCCGGCATCCGCCTCGGCCCCGCGGGAGCCCTGGAGGGCAAGGAGCGGGAAATCTTGCTCCGCATCTCGTGGGACGGCGAGAACGCGCCGGCCGTGCTCTGTCCGGCGGGCGACTTCTTCGGCTACGCGTGGGGCAAGTCTGCCGCGGGGGGATGTCTCGTCGGGACGCACGAGAACGTCAACTACTGCAACCTGCCCATGCCCTTCGACCGCTCGGCGAAGATCGAGCTCGTGTCCCTCCGGGAAAGCGGCCCGGCGGCGGCGGTGCGCGGCGAGGTGATCGCCGCCGATGCCCCGCGCCGTCCCTGGGAAGGGAAGTTCTACGCCGTGTGGCGCCGGGAGAACCCGACGACGATCGGGAAGCCGTTCACGTTCATCGACATGAAGGGGCGCGGGAAGATCGTCGGCCTCATTCTCCAGGCCCAGGGCATGAGGTCCGGGAGCACGCCCTTCTTCGAGGGCGATGACCAGACGACGATCGACGGCGAGCTCGCCGTTCACGGCACGGGATCGGAGGACTTCTTCAACGGCGGGTGGTACGACGTCCCCGATCGATGGGACGGCCCCATGCTGCGGCCTCTGAGCGGCTGCCTCGCCTATCAGAAGCACCTGGGAAGGACCGGCGCCTACCGCTTCATGGTCGGCGATGCGTACGCGTTCCGGGAGAGCATCCTCCAGACGATCGAGCACTCCCCCGAGAAGAACTCGTTCGCGACCGACTACTGCGCGGTCACGTTCCTGTACTGCGAGAAACCGCCGGCGATGGCGTCGACGGCGCCCGATGCGGCGGCTCGTCGCGTCGTCGACCCGTCGAGGATCACGTTCGCCGCATGGTGGAGCCTTCCGATCAAGGCGTTCTGCTTCCGCGATGCGGACCTCGGCAAGCGGGGCGCGACCATCGACGGGAAGAATGTCCGCTTCCTCTCGCTCAGGGCGCGCGGGCCCCACGATGACTTCGGGCCGCCGTTCATCTCGATCACGTGCGACCTGCCGGCGGCGGGGACGTACGAGGTGTCCATCGTGGCGGTCAAGGGCCCCGAGCTCGGCCGCGTCCAGCTCTTCCAGGACGAGTCGCCCGCGGGCGAGCCGGTCGACCTGTACTCGCCGGACCTCGTCAAGACGGAGCCTCTTCGCATGGGCGCGATCGCGGCCGGGGAGGGCCCGAACCACCTGATGTTCAAGATCGTGGGGAAGCACGAGGCCTCCAAGGGGTTCGGCTTCGACCTCGTCGAGATCGTCTGCACGAAGGCGGAGTAGAACGGTGCCCATGGTAATCGCATTCCTGTTGACCTTGTCCGCCGCGGCGGAGCCCCCGAGGGGCTCCGCGCCGGTCGCCGGCGAGACGGCCCCGAACGTCTTTCTCGAGGGCGAGCCGGTGCGCATCGCGTGGCCGAAGGAGGCGCCCGCCTCGGCCGCGACGGCATGGCGCGTGCTCGACGACGGCGGCGCGGCCGTCGCCGAGGGCGCGCCGTCCGGACCGGCCGCCCGCCGCGAACCCCTTGACGCCGGCCGCCTCGGCATCGGCTGGTACCGCGTCGAGTTTCTCGACGAGCGGGGCGGCTGCGCCGGCTGGACGACGGCGGCCGTCCTCGCGAAGCTCAAGGCTCCCGTCCCCGACGATTCGCCCGTGTGCCTCGATGCCGCGATCGCGTGGTTCGCGCGCGGCAATCCTCCGGCGCAGGAGCGGTACGCGCGGCTCGCCGAGCTCGCCGGCGTCGCCTGGACGCGGGATCGATTGAGTTGGCGGGACATCGAGCCGGGGAAGGGCGACTTCACCAAGGGCCCCACCACGTACGACACGGCCGCGGATGCGCAGGCCGCGCACGGCCTCGACGTGCTCCAGGTCTTTCACGACACGCCCGTCTGGGCCGCGGCCGTCACGAGAAGCACGGCGCGCTTCCCGGACGATCTGCGCGATGCCTATCGCTTCTGCAAGGCGATGGGCGCGCGCTTCGCGGGCCGCGTCCGCGCATGGGAGCCGTGGAACGAGGCAAACATCGAGTCCTTCGGCGGCCACACGGCGGCCGAGATGTGCTCGTTCCAGAAGGCGGCATACCTCGGCGTCAAGGCGGGCGATCCCGCGGCGATCGTCGGGTGGAACGCGTACGCGGGCGTTCCCACGCCGCTCCACACGAAGACCGTCATCGCGAACGAGGCCTGGCCGTACTTCGACACGTACAACATCCACACGTACGACCGGCCGGACACCTACGCCGAGAACTGGGCGCCGGCGCGGGAGGCCGCATGCGGCAAGCCGCTCTGGATCACCGAGTCCGACCGCGGCATGAAGTACGAGTCGCCCGGCCCGTGGTACGAGCTTCCCCGGCACGGCGAGATCCTGAAGGCCCACTTCATGGCCCAGTCCTACGCGAGCAGCATCTTCGCGGGCGCCGCGCGGCATTTCCACTTCATCCTCGGCCACTACACCGAGGACTGGAACAAGGTGCAGTTCGGGCTCCTGAGGTTGAACTTCACCCCGCGACCGGCGTACGCGGCGCTCGCCGCCATCGGGCGATTCCTGGCGGGCGCGCGTCCGCTCGGACGGCAACGGATCGCGCCGGATGGGCTCGTCTACGCCTTCCGCGCGAAACCCGACGGCGTCGAGCAGGACGTGCTCGTCGCGTGGGCCGAGAAGCCGGTCGAGTGGCCCGACCGCGGGAAGACGAGCGCCGCCTGGGCGCTTCCCGCCGGCGTCGCCCCGGTTGCCGTGTACGACTACCTCGGCCGGTCGCTCGGCGCCGCCGCGCCCGCGACGCTCGGGTCCGCGCCGATCTTCGTCCTGCTCCCGCGCGGCGCGGCCGAGAAGCTCGCCCTGGAAGCGCCGCCCGCCGCGGCGGCGCTGCGGCCGGGCGAGCCAACGCCGGTCGTCCTGCAGGTCGACATTCCGCGCGACGGCCGGAAGAAGATCGAGGTCGTCCCCTGGGCGGGGGAATACGATCACGTGGTCGCGGTCGAGAAGGACATCGAGCTTCGCATCTTCGCGTACAACTTCGGTCCCGCGGCGGCGTCCGGAACCGTCGCGGTCGAGCACGCGCCGGCGGGCTGGAGCCTCGCGCCCCGCACGTGGAGCGCGAAGCTCGATTCGCTCGATCGCCTGCAGCTCGACCTGCGCGTCAGGCGGCCGAAGGGCGCCGCCGGCGACAAGGCCGCCGACACGTGGATCGCGTTGCGCGGCGACTTCGGTCCGGCCGGCCGGCCGGTCCTGGCGTTCAGGCTCGCCGCGTTTTCGGGGGAGGGATACGAGAGATAGGATCTGCGCGCGGCTCTCAGCCTCGGGAGACACCATCTCTCCGGACCTCAAACGAAGGCCGGCGGAGCCCCGAACCTTGACCCTGCCGCGGCGCTCAGATACCATGGCCGGCAAGTCCAATGGCTCGCGGTTTCCTGCCGTGTGACTTGCTCGTCCGCGGGAATTCGCATGGGAGTCTGAGGCAAGACCATGACGGAGCCGATCCAGGTCTACGCCGATTCGTCCGTCTACGGCGGTGCGTTCGACGACGAATTCGCTACGGTGAGCCAGGAGTTCTTCGAGCAAGTGCGCTCGGGGCGTTTCCGGTTGATCGTCTCCGCGGTTATTGCCGACGAAATGCAGGACGCGCCGAAGCACGTCCTTGCGCTCTTTGACGAGATGCGCCGGTTGGCCGCGGATGTGGAGGTGACGCCTGACGCGATCGAACTGCGGCAGGCGTATCTGGCAGCCGGTATCGTTGGCGACAAATGGAGAACCGATGCCCTGCACGTGGCCCTCGCCACTGTATCGCAATGCAGCGTGATCGTGAGCTGGAATTTCAAGCACATCGTGCACTTCGAGAAGATCCCGTTGTACAACGGCGTGAACCTCGCCCGCGGCTATCATGTTATTGCCATCCACACGCCGCAGGAGGTGATTGCGCGTGAAGACTAAGACTTTCGACTGCATCGAGATGAAACGCCGGGGCGCGGCGCGGATTTTCGAAGCCACCAGAGGCATGTCTATCGAGCAGGAAGTGGCGTACTGGCACCGCCGCACGGAGGCGCTGCGCGAAGGGAAGAAACGCATTCAGAGGGAATCCGCACGGAAACGGGGTCGCCGTCCGGCGCCGTGACGGGAAGAGAACGCGAGGAACGTCGCTTCTCCGCCGTCACCGGAGTGCGTTCACGACGTGTCTCCCCCCCGAGCCGCGCGGCCTATTGCCGCGCGTGCTCATCTCCGCATAGCATCAGATGTACGCCGCGCGTTTCCGCGGAGATCGTTTCTCCACGAGGTCCTCCATGCATGCATTCCGCGTTCTGTGCGCGCCGATCGTCTTGATCGCCGCCGCCGCTCCCGCCGCGGAGGCGCCGGCCTTCACGGACGATCTCGGCGTCTGGCCGAACAAGACCTGCTTCCGCAAGTCCGAGCCGTGGATCGCCGCCAACCACGACCGAATTCGGAGGATCGAGCCGCGCGTCCTCGTCCTCAACTTCGCCAACGACGTCGACATGGACGGAATCCGCGAGCGCACGGAGAAGTTCATCAAGGCGCAGTCGGAGAGCACGCGCCGGCACGGCTTCAAGGATGAGAACGCGCCCGCGTGCGTCCAGTTCAAGGCGGTGAAGTACGTGGATCTGCGCGACGCAGGCCTCGCGCCCGAGAAGCGCCACACGAACTCGAGCCTCCTACCGCGCCTGAATTCCGCGCCCCCGGACTTCTGGTGCGACTACCACGCGTTTTTCTCCGATGCGTACGCGCCGCGCCTCGGCTTTCGCGACCCCGCGAACGCCGAGCGCTTTCTCAACCTGCGCGAGCTCATCGAGGCCGGCCTCGTTCACGAGCTCTGGTTCTATGCGATCCACGAGGAGTCGACCGGCTGGCCGGGGTTCGAGGCGACGGAGCTCAAGCAGTACTACGACGAGCGCGGGCAGGTGCGGCCGGGCGTCTACGGTCCGGCGGGCAACGGCGGCACCAGGCGGACCATGCCCTGGACGGGCCATTCCTTCGCCGTGTACTTCTTCAACCCCCACCGCGGCGCCGGCTGCCAGATCGAGAACTACGGCCATCTCCTGGAGAACTACGCGAACCACGACGCGATCGGCTCGCTCACCAAGTACTTCCGGGAGTACGCGGGGTTCGACCTCGATTCGCGCTACGGCCTGCCGATGCAGTCGTTCTACGCGCTCGGCGGCCGGGAGGACGACGGGGTGTCGTACCCGAACGATCACGCCGCGAAGGTGCGGTTCGACGGCAAGGAGCACACGATCGACCCCTACATCGCCACCGGCGGCAACGTGCATTTCCCGCCGGGAGGGCGCCATCACTACGACATGGACAGCCCCGCCGCCGTGAAAAGCGTCATCGAGAACTGGCGCCTCAGGAACGGCCCGGACGGGAACGACCTCGTCAAGGACTTCACGATCGCCCTGGCGCAGCGCTACGAGGAATTCGCGCCCGATTGCATGGGCCGGTGGGTTCTCTTCTGGTGCCAGTGCATGCCGGGCCTGGACAACCGGTGCATCGATGACGAAGGCAAGCCCATGAAGAACTGGTGGGTGTATCTCATCTACTGACGAGAAAGCAACGCCGACGAGGAGGCCGCCGTGAACGCTCGCCGATCGCTCCGGATCATTGCCGCCGCGCTCTGCATCGGCTGCGCTGCCGCCGCCGCGGGAGACGCTGCGCCTTTGCCCAAAGGGCACGTCGTCTTCACAACCGACTTCGACGCCGCGGATGCGCTCGCGGCATGGCGCGGCGCGGCGCGCATCGAGGCGGGCTGCCTCGCCGTCGAGCGCGCGGAGGGCGCCGCCGGCGCGAACGCCACGGTCTCTCTGCCGGCGCAGGCGCTTCGCGGCCACACGCTCCTCTGCGCCGCGAGGGTCAGGGCCGAGAACGTGAGCGCCAAGCCGCAGCCGTGGAACGGCATCAAGCTCATGCTCATCATCGAGGGCCCCGACCGCAGGGAGTGGCCGCAGGCCGACGTACCCGCGGGCTCGTTCCCGTGGCGGCGCGCGGCGTTCAACGCCCGCATTCCCGACGACGTCAAGGCGGTCACGCTCCTCCTCGGCCTGGAGGCCGTCACCGGCAAGGTCTGGTTCGACGACCTCGCGATCACGATCGCCAGGCCGCCCCGCGCGCCCGCGCCGGAACCGGCGCCGGGCCCGCCCTTCAAGGGCCACGCGCTCCCGCGCCTGCGCGGCGCGATGATCAGCCCGAACATCGACGCCGCCGGCCTGGAGGTCCTCGGCCGCGAATGGAACGCGAACCTCATCCGCTGGCAGCTCATCCGCTACATCGGCGCCGGGAAGCGCGCGCCGCTCGAGGAATTCGACCCCTGGCTCGATGGCGAGCTGTCGAAGCTCGACGCCGCGCTCCCCCACTGCCGGCGCTTCGGCCTCCACGTCGTCCTCGACCTTCACTCGCCTCCGGGCGGCAAGGCCACGGCGAGCGGCTACATCGGATCGGACGACCGTCTCTTCACCGACCGCGTCTCCCAGGACAAGTTCGTCGACGCGTGGCGCCGCATGGCCGCGCGCTACAAGGGCGAGCGCGCGGTCTGGGGCTTCGACCTCGCCAACGAGCCGGTCGAGAGCCTCGTCGAGGAGGACTGCGACGACTGGCACGCCCTGGCCGAGCGCGCCGCGAAGGCCGTGCGCGCGGTCGACCCGGCGCGCGTTCTCATCGTCGAGCCGCCCGACTGGGGCGGGCCGGACGGCTTCCGCGACTTCCAGCCCATCGATGTCTCGAATGTCGTCTACAGCGTCCACATGTACGTTCCGGGGGCCTTCACCCATCAGACGATCCACGGCAACGAGGGCGGGCGGACGTACCCCGGCGACATCGACGGAACCCGCTGGGACAAGGCGCGCCTCGAGGCCGCGCTCGCGCCCGTCATCGAGTTCCAGAGGCGCTTCAACGCGCACATCTACGCCGGCGAGTTCAGCGCCATCCGCTGGGCGCCGGCAGGCAGCGCGTGCCGCTGGCTCGGGGACGTGATCGATATCTTCGAGGCGCACGGCTGGGACTGGAGCTACCACGCCTTCCGCGAGTGGGACGGCTGGAGCGTCGAGCACGGCCCCGACCGCAACGACCGCGCCCCCGCCGCCGCGCCCACCGACAGGCAGCTCCTCCTGAGAAAGTGGTACGCGCAGAACCAGAAGCCCGCCTGGTGAGGGCATTGCCCGCCCCGCCGCCTGCGGATACCATCATCGTGCGCGCACGGATTTCGTGCGGCGCGAGGAAGAAATCCCTTTACGCGAGAGGTGCACCACATGCTTCACTGCATCCGCAACACGCTGTGCGCGGCGGCGCTCGCCGCCGTGGGAATCGCGTCCGCGCTCTCGGCGGCCGGCGCGTCCATCGAGGCGCTCGAGCGGCAGTTCCGCGACCTGCCCATGGACGCCCGCAGGCTCACGGGGCCTCTCTTCTGGCTCCACGGCGACGAGAGCAAGGACAGGCTCGAGATGTACGTCGGCAAGGTCGCCGAGGGCGGCAACGGGTGCTTCACCGCCGAGTCGCGGCCGCACAGCGACTGGCTCGGCGAGGGCTGGTTCCGCGACCTGGCGATCTGCCTCGAGGCCGCCAAGAAGCACGACCTGCGCATGTGGATCTTCGATGAGAAGTGGTGGCCGAGCGGCGAGGTCGGCGGCAAGGTGCCCTCGCAGTACGGGAGCAAGCGCCTGATCGCCGCGGCGACCGCCGTCGCCGGCCCGAAGCGCTTCACGGCGCCCGGCTACGCCGGGCAGACCTTCGTCGCGGCCATCGCCGGACAGGAGCGCGACGGCGCGATCGACGGCGCGACGCTGGTTGACCTCGCACCCCACATCTCGGGCGGCACGCTCGCCTGGGATGCACCCGAGGGCGCGTGGAAGATCATGCTCTTCACGTGGGTTCCCCGCCTGAGCGGCTCGCGGTACCTGGTCGACGGCGCGAGCCGCGACTGCGCCGACTGGTACATCGAGACCGTGTACCGGCCGCACTACGACCGTTTCAAGGACGAGTTCGGGAAGCACATCGCCGGCTACTTCTTCGACGAGCCCGAGACGCACGGCGACTGGGGCACGGAAGTGATCCCCATGCTGCGCGAACGCGGCCAGGACTGGAAGAAGGCGCTCGTCGCCTACAAGTTCGGCCTGGCGGGCGAGGAGCAGACGGCCGCGCGCTACGCGTACCAGGACGCCTACGCCGAGGCTTGGGGCCGGACGCTCTACGGCGGCATCACGCGCTGGTGCGAGGAGCACAACGTCCTGTCGATCGGCCATTTCCTCGAGCACGGCAACGGCTACCTCAACCGCGACATTTGCGCCGGCAACATGTTCCAGCTCATGAAGTACAACTCGATGGGCGGCATCGATGCGGTCTTCGCGCAGTTCAGGATGGGGCAGCGCGCCGCCAACGACCCGCCCTGCTGGCAGACGCCCAAGCTCGGGAGCTCGATCACGCACGCGTACGGGAAGCCGGACGACATCACCATGGTCGAGATCTTCGGCGCCCGCGGCCAGGACCTCACGTACCCCGAGATGAAGTGGTGGACCGACCACATGCAGGTCTCGGGCGTCAACTTCATGATCCCGCACTCGTTCAACCCGCGCGCCCCGCGCGACACCGACTGCCCGCCGTACTTCTTCAACGGCGGCTTCGAGCCGCGCTGGCCGCTGTACCGCGTCTACGCGGACTACACGAGCCGCCTGAGCGTCATGCTCCAGGGCGGCCGCCACGTGTGCCCGGTGGCGCTGCTCTTCCTCGGCAACAGCGCCCACGCCGGCAAGCACGTGACGCCCGAGTACATGAGCGAGGCGCTCCAGGACGCGCTCTACGATTGCGACTGGCTGCCGTACGATGTGTTCGAGGACGACATGAAGCTCGACGGCGCCGCGATCGCGCTCCGCGACGAGCGCTACCGCGTGCTCATCGTGCCGCCCGTCGAGACGATTCCGTACGGGACGCTCGCCAAGGCCAAGGCGTTCTTCGACGCGGGCGGCGTGGTCGTCGGCCACGGCTTCCTGCCGTCGAAGTCGGCGACGCTCGGCCGCACATCGAAGGACATCGCGCAGCTCCGCGACGCGATCTGGGGCGACGCGCAGCCCGGGTTCGCGGCGTGCCGGAAGAGCCCCGCGGGCGGGCGCTCCTACCTGCTTCCCGAACGGCCGGCGCCGGACGAGCTCCGGCAGGTTCTCGCGGGCGACGCGGGAATTCACCCGACGCTCGAGGTCATCGAAGGCCGGACCGACAACTGGCTGCACGTCCTCCACCGCGTGAAGGCCGGCTGCGACCTCTTCTTCATCGCCAACCAGAATCACAAGGGCGATGCGCGCACGTTCCGCTTCAGGATCACGGCGAGCGGCGAGCCCGAGCTCTGGGACGCGATGCGCAACGAGATCACCGCGCCCGCGTACGTGCGCCGCGGCAAGGATGTCGAGCTCGCGCTGACAATGGAGCCCAACGAGAGCGCGCTCCTCGTCTTCCAGCCGGAAAAGCGCGCCCTGCCGGCGTACCCCGAGCGCGCCGAGGTGCGCGCCTCGATTTCGGTCACGCGCATGCCGGTCGCGCCGCCGCCCGACCCCGTCCTCGAGGTCCGGGACAGCATCGCGAAAGGGCTCGAAGATTGCGCCTGGGTGTGGTACCCGGAGGGCGATCCCGTCGCCGGCGTCGCCCCCGGCACGCGCTACTTCAGAACGCAGGTCGCGGTTCCCGCCGGTCGCGCGATCACGACAGCCGCCTTCCTCGGCACCGCCGACAACAGCTTCGTCCTCTTCGTCAACGGGAAGAGGGCGGGCGAGAGCGATGCGAGCGGCGACGGCTGGCGCAACCCCGTCGGCATCGACGTCACGGCGCTCCTCCGCGACGGCGCCAACACGCTCGCCATCGCGGCGACGAACGGCGCGACGGCCCCGAACCCCGCGGGCCTGATCGGAAAGCTCTCGGTCGAGTTCGCGCAGGGACCGCCGCTCGCCGCCCGCGTCGACGCGACCTGGAAGTCATCGCCCGAGAAGGCGGAGGGCTGGGCCGAGCCCGGCTTCAACGACGGCGCCTGGGTGCCCGCCAAGGAGATCGCGCATTTCGGCGCCGCTCCGTGGGGCGCGCTCGGCGGCGCCCAGCTCACGCTGAGCCCGGTCAAGGCCGATCCGTTCACGGGTGTCTGCACGGTGCCGGCGAGCGCCGACCTCGCCGCGTCGCGCGTTCACCTCGAGCTCGACTCGCTCGCGCCCGAGGCCGCGGCCCGCGTCACCGTCAACGGCGCCTACGCCGGCGGCTTCATCGACAAACCGCTCAGGCTCGACGTGACGCCCCACATCAAGGCCGGCAAGAACACGATCGTGATCGAGCCCTTCGCGCCGACAAGCGCGCGGCTCGTCTTCCGTGTGCGATAGACGCGGCGAGCATCCGAGGAGGCAGCCATGACGACGTCGCAGAGCGTTCGGGATTCTACCGGCCTCAGCAGGCGCGGCTTCATTGCCGCCGGCGCGGGCGTGCTCGCCGCGACGCTGCCCGCGGCGCGCGCCGCCCCGGC
>JBFZCA010000481.1:0-4246 GCA_041308205.1 Planctomycetota bacterium
TCCCGATCGGCGTCGCGGCCGGGACGCAATGGCACTGCGCGCGCGACTGGCGGCGGATTCTCGCGGAGGCGGGCGTCGCGCCGCCGCCGGGATTCGAGGCGGCGGCGGGGCCGCGATAGACGCCGCGCGCAGCGTCACAGCCGGCAGCTCGGTCGATTGAACGCGCGCCTGCGACCGTGCCGAGGTCGAGCTGAACGCCGCTTCGGTATTGACCGGCATCCGTTTACCGCTACCATCGGGGCGATGACTCTGTTCACGGCGGTATCCGGGTATGAGCAACAAGGAAATCGTCCTGGATCTCATTCGGCGATTGCCTAACGACGTCTCTCTCCGCGATATCGCCAGGGAAATAGAGTTCGTCGCCGGGGTTCGAGAAGGGTTGGCGCAACTGGACAAGGGGCAGGGCATCCCCATCGAGGAAGCCGAGAAACGCCTGGGGTCATGGCTTGCGAAGTGATACTTGCTCCGCGCGCCATCCAGGACCTGGAAGAGATCGTGCGGTACATTGCGATGGACAATCCCGTGATCGCGGCGCAGTTCGGCAAGGGGCTGATAGAGAAGGCCCGGTCAGCCGGCGCGCTTCCACGAAGCGGCTGCATCGTCCCCGAGTTCCAGGTCGCGGACATTCGCGAGCTCATTGCCGGTCCGTATCGGATCGTCTATCGTGTGAACGATCCAGGCCGTAGAGTGGAGATCGTACGGTTCTGGCACGCGGCCCGTCGAGCATCCGACGGCCAGATGCGCCGTTTCGCCGGCCTCCCACTCGAGGACTTTCCCAATGCGCAACCGAATGATTCCCCTGCTCCTGGCGCTGTCCGTGACGGCGTATCCGGCCGACACGCAGCAGAAGGAAGAGAAGCCCGTGGAGACGGCGCGGGAGCTCTGGCAGCGGCTCGAACCGACGCTGCCGCCGCTTGAATGGACGATCGGGAAGGACGAGATCGTTCCCTCCGACACCGATCCGCGGCAGAAGCTCCGCCGCGTCGAGGTGAAGTTCTACAGCCAGGAGTTCGACGGCCGGAAGTGGGGACACCCCTGCGTCGTCTTCATGCCGGCCGACCCGAAGACTTGCACCACGCCGCCGCGGCGGGGCAAGGCGGTCATCGTCGGCCAGCGAAGCTGGGACGGACTGGCCACCGGACCCTGGCGCGACGCGTTTCTGGGCAACTACGGCGAGCCGATCGCCGCGCGGACCGGCTATCCGACGATGATCTGCCCCGTGCCCGGCGAGGACGACGAGACGCCCGGCCAGGAAGTCTCCGTCGGAATGCTCTCCCGCCGGTTCCTCCAGAAGAGCCAGGACATGATCGAGCATCCGCACATACGCGTGGCGGTCATCTACCTCCGTGCGATGGACGTGATGGCGGGCGTGCTGGGAATCACGCCGGAGGAGATCCGCGCGGTGATCGGCGGGCACAGCAAGCGCGCCACGCCGGCGCACGCGGCGGCCACGATCGACCCGCGCGTCCGCGGCGTCGTGTACATGGGCAACGAGTCGGCGTGGAACGACGCCCATCTGGCCGGACCGCATCGGGCCGCCTTCCCCCCCTATGCCCAGAGGTGGACCGACGCCGAGGTGCTCTACATCGGCGGCACGAACGAGGACGGCTACGCGATGTACGACATCAACCGGATCGTCGAGAGGATGCAGCCGCCCTGGACCGTCGAGATCGTTCCGAACTACCGGCACGCCTCGCAATCGGAGAAGCATCCCCTGGACTGGATGATGTGGATCGCCCACGTGTTCGAGGGCCGGCCCATCACGAGGATCAGCGACATGCGCCACGAGCCCGCCGGCGCCGATTTCGTCTGGGGCGGCCGGAAGTACGACGCGGGCACGCTCTTCCGCGCCAGGATCGATTCGCCCAACAAGATCATCCAGGTGAAGGTCTGGTACGTCTACAACGACGACGAGCCCTACTGGCGCGATCTTGTCTGGTATCCCGAGTTCATGGTGCCGCAGAAGGACGGAACCTGGGCGGGGCTGGTGACCGGCAAGCTGCCCGATGCCTGGCTCGTCGAGGTGAAGGACATCGCGGGCGGCTTCGCCGGCTACGTGAGCAGCCTGCCGGCCGACATCACGGGGAAGAAAGCACTCCGGCGGGAGTCGCGAGGCTCCCGCTCGCGGCACTGGGCGCCCCGGTAATACGAGACGGCCCAATCGGCGCCGAGCTCGCGAAGGTTCCCGAGCACCATGAGAAAGGAGCGTTCAAGACGGGAAGACGTCGCCATCAGCCGGCGGGCCCGTCGGGCGGCCGGTCCGCCAGCCACGCGATGAGCTTCTCCTCGATGGCATCGTCGGAGAGCTCGGGGTTCTCCCTCCGGAGCTTCTCGCGCGCGAGGGACAGCCCCGATTCGAACATGTCGAAAGTCAGAAGAAAGTTCTCGCGAAGATCCTCTTCTCGAGCCGATGCAGACCGTCGTCTCCGCGCCATGGCCCCATTCTACTGCTGCGGGACGATTCTTCTCACGCCGCCGCGGGAGACGGCCGCGCCCGCACACGGCGCCCCTCCTTGCCGATCGGCCGCGCGGGAGCGACAATAGTGGCATATGCGCGCAACCGGCCGAGTCTGCCCGACCCCGAGAGCTTTCCGCATGCGCCTTCGCTCGTGCGCGGCGCTCGTCGCGCTCCTTGCCTGCGCGCAGGCGGTGCGCGCGCACACGACGCTCCCGGACGAGCAGCGCTGTTCCCTCGATGCGTTCGCGCTCCACTGCGCGCTCGGATTCTTCTCGGCCGAGACCTACGCCGAGGAGCTCGCCTGGTGGGCCGATGACGAGCGCGAGGGACGGGAGCCTGGCACCCCAGGCAGCATCCAGGCCGCCGAGCGCGCCGCCGCCTGCTTCGCGCGCCTCGGGCTCCTCCCGGGCGGCGATGCCCGCGACGGCGGGCGGTCCTACTTCCAGGAGTTCGAGAACGGCGGCAGGCGCGGGCTGCTTCCCGGCTGCTGCCTCAAGGTGGGCAATCGCGCGTTCGAGTGGAGCACGGACTGGTCGCTGCTGGGCGGCGTCGCGGAGGTCGCGCTCAAGGACCTCGAGGTCGTCTTTGCCGGCTACGGCATCACCGCGCCCGAGTACGAGTACGACGACTACGCCGGCCTGGACGTCAAGGGCAAGGCCGTCCTCGTCTTGCGGCACGAGCCTCAGGAGAAGAAGGCCGACTCGCGCTGGAAGGGCGCGGCGCCGACCGAGCACGCCTCCTTCGCGCACAAGCGCACGAACGCCGAAAGCCGCGGCGCGGCGGCCGTCCTCTGCGTGAACGGCCCGGTCCACCACGACCCTGCCGCCGACCGGCTCTGCACGCTGGCGACGTCCGCGGGCCACGGCGCCGTACCCGTCCTCCACGTGCGCGCGCCGGTCGTCGCCGCGCTCGCCGAGGGGACGGATTTCGATCTCGCCGCGGCCCAGAAGGCGATCGACGAGACCGAGAAACCGGCATCGCGGCCGCTCGGCAACGCCAGGATTGCGATCGCGGGGCGGGCCGGCGTCGTTGCCAATGCCCGCAACGTCGTCGCCGTCCTCGAGGGCGCCGATCCCGCCCTCGCACGCGAGGCCGTGGTCATAGGCGCGCACTACGATCACATCGGCCGCGGCGAGTACGGCAGCCGCGTCACGACCGGCGAGATCCACAACGGCGCCGACGACAACGCCTCGGGTTCCGTGGGCGTGCTCGCGCTCGCCGAGGCGTTCGTGCACGCGGGCTTGCGGCCGCCGCGCTCCATCGTCTTCGTGCTCTTCGATGCCGAGGAGAAGGGGCTCCTCGGCTCGCGGCACTACGTCGAGCATCCCGCCGTGCCGATCGAGAAGACCGCCGCGATGCTCAACCTTGACATGATCGCCTACAGCGCGAGCAACGAGTGCATGGTGATCGGCGCCGACAGCGCCGACGCCTGGCCGGTGATCATTGCCGGAGCCGGCGGCGGGGAATTCGCCTTCACGCCGCAGGGAGACGGCGGCGTGGGACTCGCATTCACCCCGCAGGGCGGCGGCGGCGGGGGCGGCTCCGATCACGCATCGTTCCTGCGCCGCAAGATCCCGTCGCTCTTCTTCTTCGCCGGGATGAATCCCGGCTATCACACGCCCGACGACGATGCGTCGGCCTGCAATCCCGCGGTCGCCGTCGAGATTCTCAAGGCCGCCTGCACGACCGCGTTTCTTGCGGCGCGCCGGCACGAAGGCCTGGCATTCAAGGAGCCGGCGGCGGGCCCGCGGCGCTCGCGCGCGCGGCTCGGCCTCACGACCGAGGCCC
>JBFZCA010000482.1:0-6306 GCA_041308205.1 Planctomycetota bacterium
GGCGGCAATTCGCGCCGAGCCCGGCGATCGCTCGGACTTCATGCCGCTCATGCGCGCGTGGCGCCATGCCGCCGGCCGCAACTTCGACCCGGGCGCCTGCCGGCGCGAGGGCCTCAACCCCGCCGCCGCGCGCAGAGTCGGCCTGCTCGCGGAGCACTTCCTCGCCATCGCCCGCGGCGAGGGATTGAGCCTCGCGGAGCGCGATGACGAGGACGACGTGTGCCGCTGCGTGCTGGCGGGCTTCGCCGATCGGCTCGCGCGCAAGAAATCGGCCGCGGCGCTCGGCTGCAACCTGGTGCACGGCCGCACGGGCGCGCTCGCGCGCGAGAGCTGCGCCCGCGCGCACGAGCTCTTCGTCGCCGCGGAGATCAACGAGATCGAGGGCGCGCGCGGGAGCGGCTCGGTCAGGCTCGCGATGGCCACGGCCGTCCGGGAAGAGTGGCTCGCGGACCTTTTCCCCGCGGCCTGCACCGTTCGCGAGGAAGTGTCGTACGACGCCGCGCAGCAATGCGTCGCGGCGTTCGCGCGGCGCTTCTTCCTCGACCTGGAGATCGGCGGCACGCGGTCCGCCGAGGTCCCCAGGGAGGAGGCGGCGAAGCTCCTTGCCGGCGCGATCGCGCGCGGCGAGATCGCGCTCCCGCGGTGGGACCAGGCGGCGGACCAGTGGATCGCGCGCGTCAACTGCACGGCGGCGTGGTGCCCCGAGCACGGGATCGCGCCGTTCGGCGAGGAGGACAGGCGCGCCGTGCTCGAGCAGCTCTGCTGGGGCGCGACCACGGCGAAGGAGGTCGCGGGCACGCCGATCCTGCCGCTCCTCAAGGCCTGGTACAACCCCGGCCAGGTCGCGCGCATCGAACGTCTCGCCCCCGAGGACATTCGCCTGCCGAGCGGCCGGCGGGCCACGATCACCTACGACCCCAACGCCGCGCCCTTCTTCGCGGCGCGCATCCAGGACCTCTACGATGCGCGCGAGCCGCTTGCCGTCGCGGGCGGCAAGGTGCGCCTCGTCATCCACATTCTCGCGCCGAGCAACCGCCCCGTGCAAATCACCGACGACCTCGCCGGCTTCTGGCGCAACCACTACCCGAAGCTCAAGCAGGAGCTCAAGCGGCGCTACTGGAAGCACGAGTGGCGCTGAAGAGCCGCGCGCGGAGCGTCCGCCGCCGAGCGCGATTGACAGCGCGTTGCCGGTTCCCCATACTACGCATCGATTCGGTTGCCAGGATCGTTTCGGTTGGAACCGCGCGAGGTCATTCCGGCATACGAGAAGACGGAGGATCGCCATGGGGCTCGTACGCTGTTTCGTCCATGCCGTCGCGATCGTCGTCGCGGGCGTGCTTTCCCCGCTCGCCGCCGGCGACAAGCCCGCGCTCACCTACGACAACTTCGAGCCACCGCAGCGCTGCACGGCCTGCCACAAGGAGATCGCCCGCGACGGCGATGTCCCGGACGGCTGCCGCATCTTCCGCCGCCCGTTCTTCGATCCGCAGGGCCGCATGACGATCTGCCAGTGGCACACCGCGAAGAACACCGACATCGACTACCGCATCGGCCCGCGCGAGACGAAGATCGAGCGCTACGCCGTCGCCGTCCCCAAGGACGCCGCCGCCGGCGAGCTCACCGTGCGGGCGCGGCTCCTGTACTCCCAGATTCCCTCGTCGCTCGGCCGGTTCATGCAGCTCCCCGCCGAGGAGTACGCGCCGATTCTGGTCAACGAGGCGGCCATCACCGTCAACATAGAGAAAGAGTAACGCCTGTCCTCCTACGCGAAGGCGGTGAGAGAAGCGTGAACGGGTGCTGGACGACGAGATAGCCGCCAAGACACGTGGGCACGAAGGGTCTCGGGTATATTCCGAGCGCGCGGCGATTCACCGCCGGTCCTTGGTGTCTTCGTGTCTTCGTGGCATCGTCCTTCCGCCCCCAACGCCATGATCGAGCGCCTCGCGGTCCGCAACACGAATTCTCCCGACACGGTATCCGACCCACTCAACACGCCCGCGTCTTCGCGGTAGAATCGACTGCATAGCTCCAGTCGAGGAAACAAGGAGTCCCGGTCCGTGTGGTGCATCGCCATCGTGTTGTTCGGCATGAGCCCGGACTTGTGTCGCGAGTCCGTGTACGGCGTCTACAGCGGCGATGTCAAGATCGGCCGGCTCGTCCTCGACCTCGCGCGGCGCGGCGACGCGTACGTGCTCACGACGGACTTCGCCGCCGTGCTCTCGACCGAGGGCCGGCGCGTGCAGCTCAACTTCCGCGAGGAGAAGTCCTTCGACGCGCGCGCGCCGCACGGCCTCGTGCGCATGACGCACGCAAGCAATCTCGAGGGCGCGCCCGCGGAATGGCGGGCCGAGGTCGCCGGCGGACGCCTGCTCGTCACCAGGAACGGGAAGACCGCGGCGGCGCCGCTCCCCGATCTCACGCTGGATGCGGCGCTCGGCCCCGCACTCTTCGTGCGTACTCGGCCTGCCGTCGGCGCGCGGAGCGTCGATGGGCGCGCGCGGCTCGTTGCGCGCGAGAAACGGTTCGTCGACGGCGCGCTCGCCGACACGTTCGTCGTCGAGGAGGATGGCGAGCGCAGCGAGTACCTCACGCACGGCGAGCTTTACTCGGGGAGCTTTGCCGGGCTGCGCGTCGTCAAGGAGCCGCGCGGCCGCGTTCCCGAGATCGCGCTCGCCACGCGCGTCGCGGCAACGACGCCCGCGGCGCCGGCGGCCGCGCTCGCGCGCGCCGTCTACGCGCTCCCGGACATGCGCCTGCCCGCGACATCGCGCCAGAGCATCGCGGGGCGTGCGAACGGACAGATCCTGCTCGAGGTCTGCGCCGAGACGCTGCCCGCACGATGCGCGGCGTCCCCGGCCTCCGCGCCCGGAGAATCGCCGGAAGTCGCGGCGCTCGCCGCGGAGCTCGCGCGCGACCTCGCGCCCCCGGCCGCCTTCGAGGCGTTCGCCGCGTGGATCGCCGCCAACATCGCGGCCAAGGACCTCGACGGAACGCCGGCGGCGGCGGCGATTCTCGCGATACGCGCGGGAGACTGCAGCGAGCGCGCCGAGCTTTTCGCGGCCCTGTGCCGGGCGCGCGGCATGCCCGCGCGCCGCGTGGCCGGCCTGCTCTGGCAAGGTGACGGCCTGCGCGCCCACGCCTGGTGCGAGGTCATGCTGGACGCGTGGCGCGAGATCGATCCTGCCTGCGGCGCCCCCGTCGACGCGCACGGTATTCTGCTCTCGCGCGGGCAGGAGCCCTTCGATCTCCTCGCGCTTCTCGACCGCACGGTCCGGGTGACGAGCTGGACGCCGGCCGAGCCTTGAGCCTCCGCGTTCTCTGCCGCGCGGCGGCTGCGATTCTTGAATTCCACCATCCGCCCGGGTATCATGATCGATGAGAGGTGAGTTGTGATGCCGCGCCGGCGGCTCGGGTTGTCGCGACAGGCGGAATCCGAGGACCGGCCGGCATCAGAAACACCCGCTCGCAAAACACGCGCGGAGAGGCGGTTTGTCTTCCTGGGCAGGGGACCCTTTCCGCGCGCAATTCGGGGCGGTCCGAATTGTGACGCGGGTTGTGCATTCAATAGGGCAGGGCTTCTTCGAAGAGAATGCAGAACCGGGCGCAAGGAGTTTCTCGCAACGCCGGCGGTACGCACGTTGCCCGCCGGTTCTCCGTGCTTGCCGTCTGGGCGCTGGGCGCGTGTCTTCAGGGCGCGGCGGCCTCCGGTGAAGCGCCGCCTGCAGGCCCCGCCGCACTCGAGTCGGCTCGCGGCGCGGGACCTTCGCCCGCGCCGAAGGCTCCCTCTCACGGGGCCGGGCATTTCATCGACGCCGTGCGCGAAGCAGGCATCGCCGTGATGGTGACGAGGGGACGGCCCACGCCCCAGCAGCGGCTTCTTCTCGAGGTGAAGGGCGGCGGCGCGGCGTGGATCGACTACGACGGCGACGGCTGGCTCGACATCTATCTCGTCAACGGCAACGACCCCTCGCGCACGGGTCCCCAGCCGCGCAGTTATCTCTTCCGCAACAACCGCGACGGCACGTTCACCGACGTGACCGATGCGGCCGGCGTGGGATCGGGCCGCTACGGGTTCGGCGTCGCGGTGGGCGACTACGACAACGACGGGTGGGACGATCTGTACGTCACGAACTACCGCGGCAATCTGCTCTACCGCAACAACGGCGATGGAACCTTCGCCGACGTGACGGCGCGCGCGGGCGTCGGCAACGACGCCCGCTGGAGCGCGAGCGCGGCGTTCGGGGACGTGAACAACGATTGCCTTCTGGATCTCTACGTCACGAACTATCTCACCTTCGATATCGCCGCTCCCCCGGGCGAGGGCGGCCTGTGCCTCTTCAACGACATCATCGCGCCCTGCGGCCCGATCGGGCTCTCTCCGGAGCCCGACACGTTCTACCTCAACAACGGCGACGGGACGTTCAAGGACATCTCGGCGGCGTCGGGCATCCGGAGCGTGCCGAACGCCTACGGCCTCGGCGTCATCATGCGGGATCTGGACAACGACGGCTGGACCGACATCTACGTGGCGAACGACATGTTCCCGAACTACCTCTTTCGGAACAAGGGCGACGGCACGTTCGAGGAGATCGGGCTTCTCTGCGGCGCCGCGCTGAGCGACACGGGGTGCGAGGAAGCCGGCATGGGCGTCGATGCCGCCGATATCGACGGGGACTCCTGGCAGGAGATCATCGTCGGCAACTACGAGAACGAGACCTGCGCGTACTACCGCAACGACGCCAAGGACGTGGGCCGCTGTTTTTTCACGCACGCCTCGTTCCAGGCCGGCATCGGCGACGCCACCTATCCCTTCCTCACGTTCGGCGCCAAGTTCTTCGATGCCGACAACGATGGGAACCTCGACATCTTCCTGGCCAACGGCCACGTGCACCCGAACGTCGAGGGCGTGCGCCGGCCGGGATTCAACCAGAGGAACTTTCTCTTCATGCACGCCGGCGTGCACCGCTTTCGGGATGAAAGCGCGACGCGCGGGCCGGGGCTCGGGGTCGTCAAGGCCAGCCGGGCCGCCGCCTTCGCCGACTACGACAACAACGGCACGATGGACATTCTCGTCATCAACGTCAACGATACGCCGACCTTGCTCCGCAACGGCGCGCCGGGACCCGATGCGCACTGGATCGAGATCCAGACCGTGGGCCGCAGGTCGAACCGGAACGGCATCGGCGCGGTGATCACCCTGGAGGCGGGCGGCAGGAAATGGCGCCGCGAGGTGCGGCGCGACGGGAGCTACTGCGCGTCGAACGACCCGCGCACGCATTTCGGCCTCGGTGCGATCTCCACGATCGACCGCGTGACGATCGAGTGGCCGAGCGGACAGCTCGATGTGCACGAGAAGCCGCCCGCCGACCGTATCGTGCGTTTCGAGGAGGGCGGGCCGTGATCGGCGCATCCCTCGTCCTCATGTTCGCGGCGGCGGCGCCGCCCGCGCTCCCGCCGCATGCAGTCGCCGCGCTGCAGGAGGCGGAGCGCCTGCGCGCAGCCAAGGAGTGGGACAAGGCGCTCGCCGCCTACGCGCGCGTTCTGGCCGCCGCGCCGGGCGATGCCGAGCTCAGAGTGCTTCTCGCGGGCGATTTCCTGCGAAGCGGCGCACCGGAGCTCAAAGGGCCGGCCTACGCGCTTCTTCGCGAGGCGACCGAGATCGATGCCGACCACTTCGCGGCCAACCGCGTCCTTGCCGACTGGTACTGCGCGCGCGACTTCTTCCGCGACGCCGCGGATCGGTACCGGCGCGCCCTCAGAGGAAAGCCGAACGACCCCGATACGCTCCACAATCTGGCGGTTGCGCTCGTGAAGCTCAGGCAGTTCGAGGAAGCCGTGCGCGTCGCCGAGGAGTCTGTGCGCTGGTCCGGAGGCGGCGCCCGTTTTCGAGTCGGCGTCGCCATGGTGTACGCCGACTGGCGCACGCACGACAAGGCGCTCGAGGTGCTCGCGTCCATCGATCCGGCGGCGCTCGATGGAGCCACCCGCACGCTGTTCTACCAGACGCGCGGAGAGGCGCGGTTCCTTGCCGGCGACTCGAAGAACGCGATCGACGATTTCACGACCCTCACGCGCCTCGAGCCCGGACACGCCAAGGGCTTCCAGTTGCTCGGCCTCCATCTCCAGCGCCTCGACCGCTTCGCCGAGGCCGAGGCGGCATTCCGCAGGGCGACCGTTCTCGATCCGGCCAACGAGGCCGCGCACTTCGGTCTGGGGACAGTCTGCCTGCGGCTCGGCAGGAACGAAGAAGGCGTCGCGGCGCTCGCCCGCGCGCGCGAGCTTGCGCAGAAGCGCACGCAGGCCAGG
>JBFZCA010000483.1:0-4730 GCA_041308205.1 Planctomycetota bacterium
GGTACCGTCACGGGGCCGCGCACCTCCTCGCCGCGCTGCTCCGCGGTGTTGCTCAGCGAGAGGGCCTTGGGCGGAGAACGCCAGGCGAGCATTGCCGTGCGCGCCGCGCCCGATGCGCCGAAGAGCCGCACGATCAGCGCCGCGCCGTCGTCGCTCGGCTTGAGCGCGGCGACGAGGACGTCCGCGGGCTCGACCGTGAGCAGCGGCTCGCCCGCGGGCGGGTCGCCGCGCGCCGGCACGGCGATGAGCTTGTGGCTGAAGCCGGTCGCGACGCGCGAGGCCTCGGCGAGGTCGAGGGCGCCGTGCGGTCTCAGGACGAATCGGAACCGGACCGGGCCTTCCTGGTAGGCGCGGTAGTTCGTGCCCCAGTGGTTGTTCATGGCCCAGGCGTAGAGCGTCTGCGTGGGCTCGACGCGCGCGCGCCAGACGTCGGGGTCGGACTGGGAGTTGAGCAGTGTCGCCGTGATGCCGCCCACCTGGACGAGCGGCGCATCGAGCGTCACCCAGGTGATGCCCCGGTCGGCGGACGAGACGTCGGCGAAGCGGCCCGCCGTGAACCAGTTCTTGCACGCGCTCGGCATCTGGTCGGCCTCGGGCTCGATGACGCCGAACGGAAGGTCGAGGAGCATCCTCCCGCCCGGGACGTTGAACGGGAACGCGAAGTTGACGCTCTCCTTGCCTTCCTTGGCGTGGTAGCTCGCGGCCTTGAGCCTGGCCTTGTCGACCGTGTTGACGATGAGGACATGGTCCATGCCCGCCGTGACGCTGATCTCGCGGGTGAGGGTGTTGCAGCCGGGCGCCTCGGATGTCACGATCAGCGAGGCAAGGAGCGGCCCCGGCTCGCCGATGCGGATCGCGGCGCGCCCCGCGTGGGCGAGGCCCGCCAGGTCATCGCCCGGAAGGTAGAGGTACTCGTTGAGCGCGTCCCCTTCCGGCGGCGCGAAGTTGCCCGCGATGCCGCCCGCCGTCAGCTCGACGATGCCGCCGCGCGCATTGTCGAGCCGCACGCGCACCTTGCCGCTGTCGAGGGTCGCCGTGCCGGCGACGGCGCGCTCCGCAACGTGCGGCGCGCCGACGGCGAGCGTGTAGCGCCGGCCCGCGAGGGGCGGCATGTCCCTGGCGAGGAAGACGAGGTCGCCCGATGCCAGGCGCTGCGATGGCACGGGCTCGCCGCGCGCATCGAGGACGCGGTTGCCCGCCGCGGACAGCGCGGCCGGCACCGTGACGAGCGCCGTGCGCTTCCAGGAGAGCGTGTTGAAGACGTCGATCGCGCCGGGCCTGACGGCCGGCGCGCCAGCGGCGGCGGCCAGGAGCGCGCGCGTCCTGCGGTCGGCTTCGAGCGCGTAGCCCTGCTTGATCTCCCACTGCTCTCTTGTTTCCTTGCGTTCGGGCTCGCCGACGCTGCACCAGGCGCCCCAGGTGTGCTCCGAGTAGAGCAGCACGTAGTTCCACGCATCCTCGAATGCCGCGGCCGGGTACTTGTCCGGCTGCAGCATCGCGAAGAGCGTCTCGGCCTGGGCAATGCGGTCGGCGCTTGCACGATTCATCGCCGTCTCGAGGGCCGACGACCCGGCGCCGTCCTCCCAGTACGGCGTCCAGTCGCCGCGCACGCGGGGCAGGACGTCGCCGTGACGGGCCTCGAGCGCGCGGAAAGCATCGCTCGTCGAGGAGATCACGAACCGCGGCCAGGCGTAGGCCGCGTTCCACTCCTTGACGAAGTCGCAGATCGATGGGTCGGGAACCGCGTTGTCGCCGCGGCCGCTCCACCTCACGTGCGCGATGTCGTAGGGGTAGCCGCGCCGTTCGAGGCCGTCCAGGAAGTCATCGACGAGCTTCGGCGTCATCGAGCCGTAGCGGTGCGACATGGCGTAGCCCCAGAACGGGATCCACACGAGGACCTTGGACTCGCCGTCCGGGCCGACCCAGTAGAACGGCTTGTTCTCCCACTCGCGCAGAATGGTGCCGATGCGGTCGAAGTAGTTGGGCGCGGCCGAGAAGTAGCGGATGCCCGCGTGCGCCATGGCCGTGACGGTTCCCCACGTGCAGCCCGGGACATCGCTGATCATCGCCGAGTCGATGGCGACGCCGCAGCGCCGGCCCAGCGCGCCGGCGAAGCTGAAGAGGCGCACCAGCTCCTCGGGGCGGCACAGGCCCGTGAGCTCGTTCAGGTACATGCCGTTGAGCGCGACCTGCCCCCTGGCCACGGCCTCGAAGAACGCCGCGCGGTCGTCGTCCGAGAGGCGGCGGAGGTAGAGGTCCGCGGCCCACAGCACCTCCACGTTCCAGACGAAGCGCGCTCCCTCGGGGTACGCGGCGGTCGCGCGCGCGTGCCGGATGCCCTGGCGCAGGTTGTCGACCTGCCGCTCCTCGATGGCGGTCTGGATCTCCGTGTAGCCGATGTCGGTGTGCGAGTGGGGCAGGATGTACACGGTGAGCTTGCGCACGGGCTTGAGGGCGAGCGCGCGCGCGGCGATCTCCTTGCCGGCGACGGCAACGGTGAGGGCGCGCGTCATCTCCTTGTCGGCCGCCGGGACGAGCGCCTCGATCGTGTTCGCCCCGCGCGCGAGCTTCGCCGTTGCCTCGGGGGCGCCCTCGATGCGCACGACGGCTTCCGCGGGCTCGCCGAAGTGGCGCAACACGACGCGCACGGGCTGCACGGCCGCGCCGCCGGCTTCCTTGAGCGCGCGCACGGGAACGATCTCGTCGATGAGGGTGCGCGCCGTCACGGGCGCGGGTTCGGCGCCGGCGGGCGCCCGCAGGCCGAGCCAGTCGTAGAGCAGCCAGCTCCCGCGCAGCGTCGTCAGGCGGATCTCGTTGTCGCCGGCGCGCAGCACGCTCGCGGGGAACGCGACGTCGAACGCGTGCTTCCTGCCCTTGGCGGGATCGCCGAACACGCTCGCATCGCCGCCGCCGCGCGGCAGGCTCTCCTCGAACGCCGTGCCGTTGATCTCGATGCGCAGGGGCGGCGGGTTGCCGCCGTGCGTATCGACGAGCGCGACGCGCAGCACGCAGTCGCCCGCGGCCGGGACGCGCGCGAGGCCGAAGAGAACGACGAAGGCGTGCCGCCGCGACCCGGCCCAGCCGTCGTCCGGGCCGGGGTGGACGTACGGCCAATCGCGCCGCGGATCCGACTGGCCGGCGACGAAGAACCCGTCGCCCGCGAAGGCGTTGTAGCCGCGCGGCGCCAGCGCGAACTCGGCGTTGTTCCCGTCGGGAACGCCGACCTGCCAGAGGAAATCCGCCGTGCCGGCGGCGGCGGCGCAAAGGCCGAGCGCGCAGGCGGCGCACAGGGTGCACGTGATACGCGAACGCATGGAGATACCTCCTGAATTCTCACTCGCTTGCCGTGCACGTAGTATACGTCTCGGAGTCCGTCGCGTCACGGTCGCGAGCAGGGAGTCTTTCGGCTACAATGGCCCTCGTCGCGCGCGTGGCCGTGCGTGCGCCGCGAGGCGCCGCGTGCACGCGCCTGAGAGGAGACCTGTGTACGGGCTTTACTGCGACGGCTGCGGCGAGCCGCTGCTCGTCGACAGCAACGTACGGTACGTGACCAAGATCGAGGTCTTCGCGGCCTACGATCCCCTCGAGATCACCGAAGCCGATCTCGCGGAGGCGAGCGAAAAGACGTGGCGCGAGATTCTGGCCGAGTGCAAGGGGAAGAGCGCCGCGGAGCTCGAGTCCGAGGTGTATCTGCAGATGCGCTACGACCTCTGTCCCGTCTGCCGGAAAGCCTACGTGCAGGATCCCCTCAATGTCCTCAAGGACCGCCGTCCGCCGGCGCCCCAGGGGCCCGCGGGGCAGGGGCAGGACCGGAACTCGTGAGCATGCAACGCGCGGCGGTCCTGCGCGTCAGAGGAAGCAGGCGGTGCGTTCCCCGGAGGTGCGTGTGCGGCGCGAGCTGATCAAGGCCTTTGTCGCGTTCTTCATGCTGGGGATCATTCTCGGCGGCATGTATCTCGGCATCAACCATCTGACCAAGGAGCGCGGGGGGAGCGATGATGCCGCCAAGCGCGGCTACTGGCAGGACAAGCTCGCGCCCGACCTCGACGAGAAAGCGGCCGCGCTCCCGGACGTCATCGAGGCGCCGCCCGCGCCGCCGCCGCCCGGCAGGATCCCTCGTCTCGCGGTGCAGGGGAGGTTCGTCGGGGAGAAGCTCGTCGCGCTTTCCGGAGAGCGGGCGACCGTGTCCGCGGACGGCGGCGCCGCGGTGCCGCTGGCGCCGGACGGCGCGTGGCTCAAAGCCGAGGGTTTCGAATCCGCCGAAGCCGTGACGCTGGCGGCGCCCGCCCGGGCGCTGGCGGCCGGCCCGGTGCCGGTCGGCGGATCCGAGGGTCGCATGAGGTTCACGTGGGTCCTCCCGCCCGGCGGCGCCGAGCGCCTCGCCTTCACGGATGCCGTGTGCGTCGAGGCGGGACGGGAGCTGAGGGTGTTCTTCCGCGGGCGCGGGCAGTTCCCGGACGGTGCGAACCTGGTCGTGTGCCTCGAGCGGGGCGAGCAGCGCTGGTGCAACGAGATCGCGGCGGTCAGCGACAAGCGCTTCGAGGGCGTGCTCGCGCCAGAGGAGCGCGGGTTCCCGAGCGGCGCGTACACGCTTGCCGCCGAGTTCAACCCGCTGTCCCAGGATCCCGACGTCATGGAGCCGACGACGAATGCGCCCGTGGTCATCGCGCGCGCGCAGGTTTACATCGGCGCCCCGGAATCGGAAGCGGACGAGCGCGCGGCCGAGCGCG
>JBFZCA010000484.1:0-4070 GCA_041308205.1 Planctomycetota bacterium
GAGGATGCCCGCACGGAGCAACGCGCCGGCCAGATAGAGGTCACCGCGCGCCGATGGTGCGCCCGTCCCGGCCCTGATCTCCGGGGCCTGCATGACGCCCTGGACCTTGCCGGCGTCCTGCGGCGCGGCGGCGGCGTGCTCGAGATTCACGATGCGCAGGTCGCCCCCGGATGTCACGCGCACATCGCGCGGGCTGAGCGATCCCAGGAAGATGCCGTTCCGGTGCGCGTGCTCCACGAACTGGAACAGGCGCCGTGCGACCGCGAGCACGACCCCCGCCGGGCACTGCCGGAGCGATTCGAGCCGCTCCCCCTCCGGCAGCTCGAACACGAAGAAACGGTACGCGCCCGCGGCGCCTTCGTCGATCGGCGCGGCAACCGCATCGTGCTTGAGCGCCAGCCGCAACCGCACCTCGGCTCTGACCGCCTCCACCTTCTCCGGCGCCGCGGCGGGCACCAGCTTGATCAGCACATCGCGGGCCAGCGCATCCTGCCGGGCGCGCAGCAGGACCGCGCACGACGGCTCCGCGAGCCGTTCCTTGACGGTGTACCCCGGGAAGACCGGCTTCGCATGGCTCCTACCCTCCCCCGTCACCGTTCGCAGGCCTCCTCAACGCGCACGACCGCGTGCGGCATGAACCACTCGGCATGCTCCTCCAGCCTGATGCCGCGCGCCGGATCCAGCTCGCGCACGCATCCGGTGCGAACACTGTCCTTGACGCGCAGGCACACGCGCTTTCCGCACAGATCCTGTCCATCGCGCCAGGCATCCAGCACGCCGCCGTCCTCCCCGCGTGCAACCGCCCGCGCCGCCTTCACGATCTCCGCGCACGCGCGCGCGAGCAGCACGCCGCGCTCCGGCGCCGTTCCCGCCGCCTGCGCGATCGATACCGGCCGGCAGGGCGCGCGGGCCGCATCGACATACTCGGCCGCATCGCCGTTCACGTTGAGGCCCACGCCGACGACGCAGCCGCCCGGCCCGCACTCGACCAGGATGCCGCCCGCCTTGCCGCCGCCGATGCAGATGTCGTTGGGCCATCGCAAGCGCACGTTCGCGACTCCCGCCGCCTGCAGCGCGCGCAGGACGCCCACGCCCGCCGCCGCGGCGACGATCGCCGGGCGGAGCATCCGCGCCCCGCACCACCACGAGAACCACAGTCCCATGAACGGCGGCGACGCCCACGCGCGGCCCCATCGCCCCCGCCCCCTGGTCTGCGTTTCCGCCGCGACGACCAGCTCCGCATCCGAGGCGGAGCCCGCGCCGGCCACGCTCAACGCATACTCGTTCGTCGAATCGATGACGGGGAATACCCGCACGTCGGCCGGGCCGACCGCGCGCGAGAGCAGCGTCCGTACGGCATCGGCCGCGAGGGGCGGCGGCGCGCCGACGAGCCTCAGCCTGCCTCCCGATTCGTCGATTCGAAAAGCAGCGCCGGCAAGGACGTAGGCCCCCGGAGACGGGAGCGCGCCGAACCTCGCCCGCATCGCGTCGGCAGGGACGCCCTCCGCGCCGCGGTGCGCGAGGAACGCCACGGCCGGATACCACTCGGGGGAACACGTCTGAAACGCCATGGCCATCGGCCTCGATTATAGTTGCCGCGCCGCATGCGACCAAGAGCGAGCCGAGGTCCGATAATGCCGGCGCCGCCGCACCCCGCTCAAGCGCAGCCGCATGCCCTGACGAAACAACTCCGGGGAGAACGTATCCATGCGGAAGGGCATCGTCTCGGGAATTCTCTGCATCCTCTGTCTGAGCGGCTGCGCGCCGACCCGCCAGGGAACGCGCGGGCAGCTCGAGAACGCGTGCTCGCTGCCGGTGCGGGCATTCCAGAGCATCGACCGCGCCCCCCTCGCCGTGCCCGCCGCCGGCGACGCGCTCTGCGACCCCGCAGGGCTCCGGTGCGTCCCCGCCGCAATCGAGGGCGCCGGCAGGCAGGCGCAGAGCGCGCTCCGGGGCACGGGCGAGTTCTGACGCCCCGATCGCTCAGCCCGTACGCCGCTTCAGCGCCGCGATGCGGTCGCGCAGCACGGCGGCCTGCTCGAAATCCAGACGCGCCGCGGCGGCCTGCATCTCCTCCGCGAGCGCCCCGATCTCCTCGCGGGCGCTGAACGACGCGCGATCCTCTCCCGCCGCGTCCTGGACGATCGCCTGCGCCTTGGCGAAGCGCTCGATGCCGGGCCGGATTTCCTTGACGATCGTCCGCGGCACGATGCCGTGCTCCAGGTTGAAGATCTCCTGCACCCGGCGGCGCCGGCGCGTCTCGGCGATCGCCCGCTCCATGGACGGCGTCACGACATCCCCGTAGAGCACCACCTCGGCGCCGCTGTTGCGCGCCGCCCTGCCGATGGTCTGAATGAGCGCCGTCTCGGACCGCAGGAATCCCTCCTTGTCCGCATCCATGATCGCCACGAGCGACACCTCCGGAAGATCGAGGCCCTCCCTGAGGAGGTTCACGCCGACGACCGCGTCGCACACGCCCTTGCGCAGGTTCTGCAGGATCTCGACGCGCTCGAAGGTGTCGATCTCGCTGTGCAGGTACTCGCACTTGATCGCGCTGTCGCGGAAGTACTCGCTCAGGTCCTCCGCCATGCGCTTGGTGAGCGTCGTCACGAGCGTCCGCTCGCCGCGCTCGATCCGCTCCCTGATGCGCCCGAGCAGGTCGCCGACCTGGCCGCGCGCCGGCCTGACGATCACGACCGGGTCCAGCAGCCCCGTCGGCCGGTTGACGAGGCTCACGACCTCGCCCCGCACCTTCTCCAGCTCGTACGGGCCCGGCGTCGCCGACGCGTAGATCGCCTGCGCGACGACGCCCTCCCACTCCCCGAACGTCATCGGCCGGTTGTCCAGGGCCGAGGGCAGCCTGAAGCCGTGGTCGATCAGCGTCTGCTTGCGCGAGCGGTCCGCGGCGTGCATGGCCCTGATCTGCGGAATCGTCACGTGCGACTCGTCGACGATGACCAGGAAGTCGCGGGCGAAATAGTCGAACAGGTTGAACGGTCTTTCGCCCGGCCCGCGGCCGTCGAGGTGCCGCGAGTAGTTCTCGATGCCCGGACAGTAGCCGACCTCCCTGAGCAGCTCGATATCGTAGCGCGTCCTGCCCAGGAGCCGCTCCGCCTCCAGGAACTTCCCGGCGGCCTTGAGCTCCGCCGTCCTTTCCCGCAGCTCGGTCTGGATCGACGCCACCGCGCGGTCGATGCAGCTCGCGGACGCGATGTAGTGCTTCGCCGGCCAGATCGTCGCCCGCGCCGCCGTCCCCAGGACCGAGCCCGTGACCGGATCGATGCGCAGAATACGTTCCACGACGTCGCCGAAGAGCTCGATCCTGAGCGCGGTCTCCTCGTACGCGGGGTGGATCTCGACCACGTCGCCGCGCGCCCGAAACCTGCCGCGGCTCACCTCGTAGTCGTTGCGCTCGTACTGCAGGTCGACGAGCTTGCGCAGCAGCACGTCACGGTCGAGCGGCGCGCCCGCCGCGACGGCCGCCACCGAATCCTGGTACTCCGCCGGGCTCCCCAGGCCGTAGAGGCACGAGACGCTCGCCACCACGACGACATCGCTGCGCGTCATCAGCGCGCTCGTTGCGGACAGGCGCAGGCGATCGAGCTTCTCGTTGATCGAGGCATCCTTTTCGATGTAGATGTCGCGCTGCGGGATGTAGGCCTCGGGCTGGTAGTAATCGTAGTAGCTGACGAAGTACTCGACCGCGTTCTCGGGAAAGAACTCGCACAGCTCCGCATAGAGCTGCGCCGCGAGCGTCTTGTTGTGCGAGATCACGATCGCGGGAAGCCCCGTGCGCGCGATGACGTTCGCCACCGTGAAGGTCTTGCCCGAGCCCGTGACCCCGAGGAGCACCTGATCCGCCGCGCCGGCCGCGACGCCGGCGGACAGCGTCTCGATCGCCGACGGCTGGTCGCCGCACGGGGTGAAGCCCGCCGCGAGTCGGAAGGGGCTCGGCGAGACAACCGCCATGCGTCACCTCTCCCGCGCGGCCGCGGCAAGCCCGAGCACCCGTTCCGCCCACAGCGCCTCGGCGCGAACCCGCCCCACGCCGGGAAGCGCGAGCAGCTCGG
>JBFZCA010000485.1:0-3379 GCA_041308205.1 Planctomycetota bacterium
ACCTAAAGCCAGCTCTGTCCTGACATTCGCCCCAGCGTAGCGAGTGCGACCATAGTGGTTCATGCCCGATAAAGGTGCTGTGCGCTCTTCCGATCTTCATGCATCCTCCTCGGGGACAGAGTCCAGCCGCGCGATGCGCGCGTCCTGTCCGCGCGCTCGCGCTAGTTCGTATTGTGGAGGGAATCCGGCGTCGTGTCGAGGCCGGGCTCGGGGAAGGGCGGCGCGGGGATCGGCTCGCCGCACATGAGGCAGCGCATCAGGGCGCGTACGTCGCGGAGGGCGACCTGCCCGTCGTCGTCGACGTCCGCGGCATCGAGGCACGGCGGCGTGAAACGCCACGGGTTCTCGGCGGAGCCGAGCACATAGCGCGCGATCGCCGCGGCGTCGCACGCATCGACGATGCCATCGCCCGTGGCATCGCCGCGGATGAACATCTCGGGTGCGCCGAGGACCGGCGCGCACAGGAACGCAAGCATTGCCGTTGTCGCCAGCATTCGTCCGCCGGTGGAAGTCATCGCCGCACCCCCGATTGCCGTTGCAAGGAAACGCCCTTCCTGTTATCGGACGGCGGCCGGAGGGATCTGAGCGATTCCGCAACTCCGCGCCGGCGGGAGACTTCCCGGCCTTGACGCGCACGGGGCGTTTCGGCATTGTAACCGTTCACAGGGCATCCCGAGCGCGCGAATCTCCGCCTTCAGTACATCACATTCCGGCGTCCTTCGTGGTACTCTTTCTGATGCACCACAGAGAAGACAGAGGGCACAGAGAACGGAACGTGAGACGTTACGAGGCTCCGTGTCAAGTGCGGCGGTCTCTCTCCGTGTTCTTCTCTGTGCTCTCGGTGACTCTGTGGTTTCTTTTCCGTCAGATGACACGTGGTTGTGCACCCGAACACGGCGAGAAAACCGTGAACGGTTACCAGCTTTCCGATATCCGCCGCCTCGGCCATGTAAGTTCACCTCAGGACTTCCCCATCGTAACTCCGTTCGTGCCCGATAACCACCTTGGACTGCTCCGCAGGCCCGCGTTCACCGCGCGACGATCGCGTACACGCACGCCTCCCCGGGCGCGAGCTCGGCCCTCCAGGAAGCCCGCCCGTCCGTGTACGAGCCCGCGTCCGCCGCGCCGGATTCCGAGATCTTCCGGATGGCGCCCGCGCGGGGCACGGGGTACTCGGGCCGTCCGAGCGAGAGCTCGAACGCGACGGGTTCGTCGGAGATGTTGACGAGCGCCGCGGCGACGCTTCCGTCCGGCGCCGCCCATGCGCTCGCGAGCGCCCGCGGGACCTTGCCCTCGAACTCCTTCACGGCGTCGCGCTGGCCCGCGTAGATCGAGAGCCGCGACATCGGAACGGCCAGTTGCTGCGCGTCGATCACGGGCGGCCTGAGAAAGGTGCCGTCGCGGAGGTAGGGGAGGGCCGCGCGGCGCACCCGGACGAGCCGCAGGAAGAAGTCCATCTCGTCCTTGCGGTCGGCCAGATGGCTCGGGAGGAAGTTCGCGATGGTGGGCTGCTGGCCCCACACGAAGGCCCGCGCCTGCTCGAGCCGGAACTGCGCCGCGTACTTGCGGTCGAGAAGCTCGAGCGGACGGGCGGGCGCGAACTCGGCCGGCCACAGCTCGTCGTACGGCGGCCGCGTCAGGGAAGAGTAGTTGCCGTAGAGAAGCGCGCAGGCATGGTAGACGGCGTGAAAGAACGGGATCGGCTCCCACCGGCCGGGCGCCGCGTAGCGTTCCATGCTCACCTGCAGGCTGAGCATCGCGTCGAGGCGGGGAAGCCACGCCTCGCCGCAGCCCTCGCCGGCGAGGGCGACCGGCTTCGTGGCGATGCACCGCGCGCGAATGTCCTCCTCGAGCCGGCGGAAGCCTTCCATCCACCACGCGCCGCCGCCGAGCGGATGGCCGTGCCCGGGATCGTAGCACGCGAGGCTCGAGCAGGCCTGGTCCATGTAGATGCCGTCGACGCCGAGCCCTCGCACCGCGCCTTCCGCGAGGGCGGCGTACGTCCCGCGCCAGAACTCGGTCCCCATGCACATCGATGCGCACGGCGCCCTGTTGAAGGTGTTGTAGACCTCCGGCGTGACCCCGCCGTCGGGCTGCTTGACGGCGTAGCGCTCCGCGCCTTTCTCCGCCCAGCTTCGCGCCGTCATGCCCCAGAGCCGCTGGTTCATGTAGACGATCGCGTGGACGCCCTTCTCGTGCGCGCGCGCGAGCGCGCGCCGGAAAGGCTCCTCGCCCTCGCGGGGCGGCAAGTACTCCGGAAAGCCCGTGTCGTAGGCGCAGCCGTGCCACCAGTGCCAGAACACGCTCACCGGGACCCCGGCGCGCTCCATGAGCGCCGCGGCCGGCTCGAGCACGCCCGGCGAAGCGCCGCGGTTCCAGACCCAGAGGGCCGTGTCGAGGAGCCACGCCGGCGTGAGGCCGCGCCGGCGGCGGCTCTCCCGCACCCACGACTGCTCGAGGGCCCACGCGCGGTAAAGCGCCGCCGCGTCGTACCAGTCGCCGCGGAACGCCGTCGCGAGAATCTCGTAGGCCGGCTCGCAACGCGCTTCCCCGTTTGACGAGAGGGGCGGGACGTGCACGACCTCGAGGGCGAAGCCGTTCCGCTCGATGCCGAAGACGGCGAAGAGCTTGCGCAGCGCGCCGGTGTCGTTCGAGGCGAGGAGAAGCCCCGGGCCGCCCTCCCGGTACAGCGCCGCGCACTGCATCGAGAGGAGCCCCGGATACTCCCATTCCCAGCGGCCGGGCCGCCCGCCCGCGTGGAGAAGCTCCCGGGCGCGCCGGCACCGCTCGCCCATCCAGACCGGCACGGCGAGCGTCTCGGCCTCCTGGCGCGCGATGGCGATGCGCGGAAAGCGCAGGTCCCGGAGCGGCCGCGCGCCTAGGCCATCGAGCGCGATCTTCCATCGGCTCTCGGCTCCGGCGGGGGAAAACCGGATCTGCGCCGTCACCTTCAGGTCGGGCAGGTGCGCATTGTCGAACCCCGCCCAGACGAGCTCGATTCCGCCTTCCGCGCCGGGCAGCGTTCGCCACGAGAAGCGGGCCGCGTCGGCCGGGCCGACGGCGGGCCCGTCCGCCAGGGCGGCCGTCCACAACGGAAGGAGCGCGGCGGCATCGGCGTGGTCGTGCGCGGTGGCCTTGTCGAGAAACTCCGCCAGGCTTCCGTGTTCGGGCTCGAAGCGCAGGCGCAATGCGCTCGAGTCGATTGCGGGCGCTTCCGGCTCGGCGAGGAGCGGCGCGCAGGCGGCGAGGGTGACGAGAAAACGCGCAACGGCTCGTCGCGCGCCGCGCGGCGAGATTGCGCGAAGATCGTGTGTCATCGGCATGGCGGCATCCTCTCCCGGGGCCGCGCGGGCGCCCGCGCCTTCCCGGCGCACGGGAG
>JBFZCA010000486.1:0-6498 GCA_041308205.1 Planctomycetota bacterium
CGCGCCAGGAGATCGAGCATCGCGAGCAACGCATCGGCGATGAGCGGCATGAAGGCGTTCAGCTCCAGCACGCCCGAGGCGCAGGCCGTCGTCACGGCGTGGTCGTAGGCCACGGCCATGATCGCGGCCTGCGTCACGGCTTCCGGTATCACGGGATTGACCTTGCCCGGCATGATCGACGAGCCCGCCTGGCGCGCGGGCAGCGCGATCTCGCCGAAGCCCGCATCGGGGCCGGACGCCATGAGCCGCAGATCCGAGGCGACCTTGAGAAGGTCGGCGGCCAGCGCCTTGAGAATACCGCTCACCTCGACGAACGCATCCGTGTTCTGCGTGGCGTCGACGAGATTCTCCGCGCGCGCGAGGCCGAGGCTCGTGATCGCCCGCAGGTGCTCGACGACGCGGAAGATGTAGCGCCGGGGCGCGCCGATGCCGGTGCCGATGGCCGTCCCCCCCAGATTGACGACCCTGAGCCGTTCCTCGCACTTCTGGACGCGCCACCTGTCGCGCGCGAAGGCCTCGGCGAAGGCGCCCATGCTGCGGCCGAGCGTCGTGAGCACCGCATCCTGGAGCTCGGTTCTGCCCACCTTGACGATGCCCGCAAGCGCCTTCTCTTGGCGCTGGAACGCTTCGAGCAGCCCCACCACCTCGCTCTCGAGGCGCCGCAGCGCCCGGATCGCCGCGATCCTGAGCGCGGTCGGGTAGGTGTCGTTCGTCGACTGGTGCAGGTTCAGGGTGTCGGGCGACAGGACGTCGTAGCTCCCCGGCGCGCGGCCCAGGATGACGAGCGCGCGGTTGGCGAGCACCTCGTTGACGTTCATGTTCGTGGACGTGCCGGCGCCGCCCTGCAGCGCATCGACCTTGATGTGCGCATCGAGCGCGCCGTCCGCCATCTCGCCGCAGGCCTGCTCGATGGCCGCGCCCGCCTCGTCACCGATGTGCCCGAGCTCCCTGTTCGTGCGCGCGCAGGCGAGCTTCACGGCGCCGAAGGCGTGAATGAGCTCGGGGTGGACCGGGCGCCCGGCAAGCGGAAAATTCTCGAGCGCCCGCTCCGTGTGGATGCCGTGCAGCGCGCCGGCCGGCACGGGCCGTTCGCCGAGAAGGTCCTGTTCAATGCGAAAGTCGTTCATCGAGCCACCGCGCACGGATCGACCGATGATATCCCGCCGCGCGAGGCGGGACAACCGCGCCGCGACGCGGCGCCCCGCGGCGGGAACGCGGCGGCGTGTCGATCAGCACGCGTGTTCGATGCGATACGCGTTGCCGGCGCGTGTGCCGCACCGGGACCCGACTCGCATCGCGTGCTCCTATTCGTAGATGAGCTGCGCCGTCGCCGTGCAGCTCCTGCCGGCGCGCAGCCGCACCCAATGCGCGGCAAAGCCCTCGGGGAATTCGTGGGAAACGGTCGCGCCGGGCGCAACGGCGATCGTCTCGTACACGCACCATCGCGACGTGCCGCCGGGATCGACCTCGACCATGAAGACCACGGCCTCGCCGGCATCGTGCGAAAGCGTCAGCTTCTTGGCATCGAAGCCGTGCATCAGGTACGGGTCCGACGGCATTCCTGCCTCGACGGACGACTCCTTCCAGGGGCCTCCCCGCCCGCGCGGCTTGCCGAGCCTCCACAGGTCATCGATGACGCCCGCCCACACGGCGCAACGGCCGTCGTCGCTCGCGACGATGCGGTCGTTCGTTCCGCGCAGGGCGGCCGGGTCGATGCCGGTGAGAAGCATCATCCCGCGGAAGCTCGCGTAGTCGTGAACGGCCAGATTGTGAGTGGCAATGGGCCTGATCCCGGCAAAGCCTCCCGCGTTGCGCGCGGGAAGCTCGTAGAAGGTGCCGTGGCAGTTGAAGAGGTCGCGTTCCGTCACGACCTCGCGGCAGGCGCGCGTCGCGCCGAACACGCTCCCCCGCACATACGCCTCGCAGAGCGGCAGCCGGAAACGCCGCCCATCCTCGACGACGATCACGGACGCCGCATCGACCTGGATCGCGTCGCGCGGCGGCTCGGTCTTCGCGACGCGCGCGAGCCCCGCGGGGTCGTCCTTCTTCGCGAGCCGCATCTCGCCGTCGAGCTCGTAGAAACCGAGCGCCGCGACGCCGCCTTCCTCCGCGGCCGCGGCCGCGAGCCCCAGCGTGCGGCGGTTCTCGCCGCGGCCCCACATGAGGCCGCCCACGGCGCGCGCCGCCGCCGGGCCGGCAATGCCGTCGAAGATCGCATCGTTCTCCGGCGGGCGCGGGTCGCGATTCGAGTACTGGAAGCAGACGCCCGCCCGCGCGGCATCGCTCAGGGCCCGCACGCGGATCCACGCGCCCTGCTCCTCGGCCGTGAAGACATGCCAGGCGTAGCCCTTCGGCGGGACGGCGATCGCGCGCAGCGCCCGCCACTCGCCATCGCCCGCGCGATCGACCTCGAGCGCGAAGCTCGCCTCGCGATCCGACGCATGCATGACGTGGATCATGCGCCGGTCGTAGCCGGCGAAGAGGTACGGATCGGAAACGGCGCCGGCCGGCACATCGTCATCGAGCCACACCCAGCCGCCGCCGAGCGCGGGCCCCAGCCGATCGAGCCGCGCCGGGTCGATGAACCACAGGTTGGAGTTCGACTGTCCCGGCGCACCGTGCGGGCTCTTGAAGGGGCGCGTGTTGATGAACTCCGACTTCGCCGAGTCGTCGCAGCCGAGAACGAGCGTCTCGTTCCAGCGGCAGAAATCGCCCACGACCTTCAGGTAGCCGGATCGCGGCGCGATGCCGGCCGAACGCCGCAGCGAGAACGTCCTCGGAAAGCGCCAGAACGTCCCGTGCATCGTGGCCAGCATGTCGGCCTCGCCGATGTCCCTCATGCGCGGCCACTCCGTGTTCCAGCCGTGCGAGCCGTCGTACGTGTGGCTGCCCTTCGGCAATCGGTACGCGTGCCACCGGCCCCCGTCGAGCAGCATCAGGATCACGGAGCGGCAATCCCAGCCGAGCGCCCAGATGGGATCCGTGTCCGGGTTCGCGTTGCCGCCGATGTCGCCGGGGCCGCGCACCTCGGTGAACTGGTTCCGCCTGAGCATACGCCAGTCGCCCGCGCCCCGCCGCTCGGCCAGCGCCCCCGACGGAATCGCGGGGTCCGTCGCCGCGCGCGGGTCCTGCTCGCCGTTGTTCGCGTAGATCAGCCTCCCCTGCCCCGAGAAGAGCCCCTTGCCGTGACAGCCGGGGAGCGCGCTCCACGGAGTTCCGGCGGGGAGATCCAGACCTCTTGTATCCTTGATGTTGCCGTCGCGGATCAGTTCCTTGACGGCCAGCGTCTCGACATCGATCTCGTAGAGCCCTTCCTCCATCGTGGCCGTGTAGATCATGCGCGCCGGATCGGCCAGGTGGCGCGCCGTGCCGGTCAGGCGGCCGGGCATCACTCTCCAGGGAATCGTGCGCACCGTGCCGTCCGCGCCGATCGCATGGCAGCCGATGAAGAGCTGCCGCGATTCCCGGTGGATCATGCGGTTCGCGTGCGTGCCGCCGGCGCTCTCAGGGCGGACGATCTGCCTGAGGTCGGGCGTGATCTCGTAGAGCTTGTCGCTCGATCCCTTGTAGAGGTGCGGCCCGTAGGTGATGACCCAGAGCCTCCCCGCCCAGGGCGCGACGGCGCCCGTGCCGCATTCGTTCTCGTCGTTGTACATCGCCAGGGCGGGGTAGACCCCGCTGAACGAGAAAGGGCTTCCGGGAGCGGCGCACGCGTGCGCCGCGTCAAGGAGAATGAGGAGTGCGGCGGTGCTCGACATCATCATTCCGTTGATGCTACGTGCGGCGCCTGACCCGGTCAACGCGGCCCGGACGCCCGGAATCTTCATTTTTTCCGGCTTCCGGCTTCACCCGCGCGCGCCCGCCGCTCGAAGATGATAATGCGCGCGTTCCGACTCTGCGCGCAAGGAGGAGCACCGATGCACCAGCGAATTACCGGCACATTGGCATGTCTGGCCCTCGCCGCGGTCGTTCTCGGCGCGGATGAGCCGCCCCCGACTCATGCAGTTTCGAAGGGGCCTTTTGTCATCACGAGCGAGCTCAAAGGCATCTTCGAGGCCGAGAACGCCGCGGAGATCGTGCTCCGTCCCAAGGAGTGGAAAGCGTTGGAGATCCTCGACGCGGCGGCTCACGGGACGCAGGTCGGTGAGGGCGACGTTCTCCTCTCGCTTGCCACCGAGGATCTCGACAAGGCCATCGCCGACCTGCGGGCGGAGCTGCACGTCATGGAGCTCGACGCGGCCCAGGCCGAGGTCTCGATCCACGCGGCCGAGAAGATCGCCGCGCTGGACCTCGCGGCCGCGGAGAAGGCCCGCCGCCACGCGCAGGAGGACCTCGAGCGGTATCACGGTGTCGATCGGCCTCAAGGCGAGAAGACGGCGCATTTCGAGCTCAAGTATGCGACGCAGGCGCTCCAGTACGAGCGCGAGGAGCTCGCGCAGCTCGAGAAGATGTACAAGGCGGACGAGCTCACCGAAGAGACCGAGGAGATCGTCCTCACGCGCCAGCGCAACAGCGTCGAGCACGCGGAGTTCGCCCTGGAGCGCGCGCGCCTTCAGAGCGCTCGCACCACGGATGTCTCGCTGCCGCGCCAGCTCCTCGCCTTCCAGGAGGATGCCGCCCGCGCCGACATCGCCTGGGCGCGGGCGCAGGCATCCGTTCCGGCCGCCCTGCACAAGCAGCGCCTGTCGTTCGAGAAGACCCGTGTCGATCTCCAGCGCGCCAAGGAGAAGCTCGCGCGGCTCGAAGCCGACCGCGGCGCCATGCAGGTCAAGGCGCCCATGAGCGGCATCGTGTACTACGGCGCCTGCACTCTCGGCGAATGGGGCGATGCGCTCGGGGCCGCGGCCAAGCTTCGCCGGGGCGGCGCGATCGCGCCCGATCAGGTCGTCATGACGATAGTCAAGCCGCGGCCGATGCGGATCGTCGCAAGGATCGCGGAGAAGGACCTCGAGCACCTCCGCCCGGGCATGCAGGGGCTCGCCCGCACGGCGGTCGCGCCGCGGGCGCCGTGCGCCGCGATCCTGCGCCGCATCGACGCCATCCCCCTGGCGCCCGACACGTTCGGGGCCGAGCTGACGGTGTCGATTCCGGCGGACAAGGAGTGCATCGTGCCGGGCATGCGCTGCGCCGTGACGATCAACGCGTACGAGAAGAAGGAGACGATCGCGGTGCCGGCGAGCGCCGTCGTCGCCGACCCTCTCGATCCGGACAAGACCGGCGTCTACCTCGTCGTCGCGGAGGGCCCGGTCAAGCGCACGGTGAAGACCGGCCCGCGCGCAGGCGACAAGATCGAGATTCTCGAGGGCCTCATCGAGGGAGACCGCATACTCCTGTCGCCGCCCGAAGCACGCTGAGGTGTCCGCATGACTCGATGGCTCATCGGCATCGCGGTGCTGCTCGCCGCCGCGCCGCCCGCGCGGGGAGCGGCGAATCCCGAGGATGTGCGGCCGGCCATCCGGCGCGGCATCGATTTCCTGGTGCAACGGCAGGAGAAGACCGGGGCATGGGGCTCGGCGCGCAACACGAAGGATCTCAACATCTACGCGCCGGTTCCCGGGGCGCACGACGCCTTCCGCACGGCGACGACGTCGCTGTGCCTCGCCGCGCTCATCGACAGCGCGGATGATCGGCCCGCCGTCCAGGACGCCATCGCGCGCGGCGAGCGCTGGCTGTGCGCGCACCTGCCGGAGCTCCGCCGCGCGACGGCGGATGCGACCTACAACATGTGGGGACACGCGTACGCGATCCAGGCGCTCGTCAGGCTGCACGCGCACGCGCGCGGCGCGGAAGAGCGGGCGGCGGCCTATCGCACGCTGATCGCGAGTCAGATCGATTACCTCGTGCGGTACGAGTGCATCTCGGGTGGCTGGGCCTACTACGATTTCGAGGCCGGCACGCAGCGCCCGAGCGGCGCCTCGCCGAGCTTCGTCACGGCGACGGCGCTCGTGGCGCTCAAGGAGGCGAAGGACGCGGGGTTCGATGTGCCGCGGGAGATCGTCGCGCGCGGCATGCAATCGATCGTCAGGCAGCGCAAGCCGGACTTCTCCTACCTCTACGCCGAGTCGCACAGGTGGCGGCCGATGCGCCTCGTCAACCGCCCCGCGGGCAGCCTGGGCCGCTCGCAGGCCTGCAACATCGCGCTCAGGCTGTGGGGAGACGGCGCCGTCACCGACGAGGTCCTGCGGGCGTGGCTCGAGCGGCTGTTCGCGCGCAACGGGTGGCTGAGCATCGGGCGCAAGCGCCCGGTTCCGCACGAGGCGTGGTTCCAGGTGGCGGGGTACTTCTTCTACTACGGCCACTATTACGCCGCGCTCTGCATGGACGCGCTCGATCCCGCGGCGGCCGCGCCGTACCGCGATCGCATGGCCGCGCTCCTCCTCGGGCTCCAGGAGAAGGACGGCTCCTGGTGGGACTATCCGCTCTACGACTATCACCAGCAGTATGGCACGGCGTTCGCGGTGCTGACCCTTCTCCGGTGCGCGCGCGTCGCGCGGTGAG
>JBFZCA010000487.1:0-4181 GCA_041308205.1 Planctomycetota bacterium
CGCGCGTACTTCGGTATGGTCGATGCCGCGGCCGGCGAGGTGCTCGACCTGCTTTCGGACGACGACCTCCTCATCATGCTCTCGGACCACGGCTTCGGGCCGCTGCGCCGGGAGATCCGGACGAACGATGTCCTCGCCGAGCTCGGGTTCCTGTCGTTCGGCGTCGAGGCGCCCGTCGATCTCACGATGATGACGCCCGAGAGCCGCGCGTTCGCGCTCGACCCCGGGCGCATCTACCTTCACACGCGCGAGCGCTTCCCGCGCGCGCGGGCGCGGAGAACCGATGACCTCCTGCGCGAGGTCGCCGCGGCGGTCGAGGGCCATTGCGCCGCGAACGGCGTTGCCGGCACGGTGCTGCGCGGGCAGGACATATACGCGGGCCCTTGCGCGGGCGCGGCCCCGGACCTTCTCGTCGTGGGGGAGAACGGCGATGACTGGAAGGGCCGCGTGGGCCCGACGCAGACCGCCGGGACGGGGGCGTTCACGGGATGCCACACCCTCGACAACGCGTTTCTCCTCGTGCGGTCGCCGCGCGCGATCGCGCCGCCCGCGCCGGCCGACCTCGCTGCCGTTGCGTATTGCGTGCGATGGCACTACGGTATAGATCCATGAGACCGCTGTGCGGAATCCTGCTTGCGTCCGTCGCCTTCGCCGCGCCGCGGGCGTGGACCGAGTTCCCGCTGCGTTCCGAGTCGCAGGTGCGCGCCCGGTTGCCGGGCGGCGGGGGCGGCGCGCGCGTCCAGGCCATCGCGTGGTGTCCCTCGGATCCCACGCGGGTCGTGATCGGAACGGACCGAAACGGCGTGTGGATTTCCAGCGACGGCGGGGCGACGCTCAGGCCGGCGCGCGGATTGCCGCTTCCCGACATCAAGACGCTGCGGTTCTCGCCGTGGCGGCCGAAGACGGTTCTGTGCCTCGCGGCGGCGCGCGACGAGGCGTCGTTCGCCGCATCGCGGGGGGAGGGGCTCTGGCAGAGCGGGGATGGAGGCGCCACGTGGAGCTTCCTCGTGCCGGTGCCGCTCGAGGAAGGCGCCTTCGGCGGCCTGATCGTGTTCGCCGAGAGCAATGACGCGCGCGCCGTGGTCGTCGGAAGCCACGGCCGCGGGCTCCTCGTGTCGCGTGACGGCGGGGACTCGTGGGAGTGGCGGCGCCTGGGCGTCGAGGGCCGAATCGCCGGACTCGCGGCGGCGGGCCCGGCGGTCGTGGCGGCGACGAGCGAGGGCGTGTTCCGCGCGCCGGATCCGGCGCTGGCGTTCGCGGCCGTGCCGAGCATGTGCGACGCGCGTTTCGTCACCGCGGCGGGCGATGTCCTCGCGGTCGGCGGCGGCGATGCGCCGGCCATCTATCTTGCCTGCCCGGACACGGGCCTGTACGCGTCGCCGGACCTCGGCGCGACGTGGACGCCGCTCGGGAAGCGCGCCCTCAAGCCCGAGCGCTACTTCGCGTCGATCGCCGCGAGCAGCCGCCGGGAAGGCCTGCTCTTCGCGATGGAGCGCCCGGTCGGGAAGAAGCTCGTCAAGCTGCCGCTCTTCAGCACCGACGGCGGGCAGCGGTGGGATGAGCCCGAGGACATTCGCGCCCTCGGCCGCTTCGCCGGACCGGGGGCGTGCGCGCCCGAGGCGGTCGCGTTCCACCCGCAGTCATCCGGCACGGCCCTGGCGGGCATCGACAGGGAGCTCATGCGGACGACCGACGGCGGCTACTCGTGGCAGCCGTGGGGCGCCGGGCTCTTCGGGTGGGAGAGCGGCGGCGCGAGCTTCGCCGCGCGCGAGGCGACGGGCGGGCGGCGCCTGTGGCTTGCGCTCGGAGAGGCCGGGCTGTGGGTATCGGAGAGTGCCGGCCGGTCCTTCAAGCCGGTCGCGCGCGCGGGGGACCGCTGCCTGGCCGCGGCGTGCCTTGCCGATGGGGCCGCGACCACGCTGCTCGCGTGGTGGGAGACGGGCGGCCTGCGCGCGCTGGTCGCGAGCGTCGACGGCGGCGCGTCGTGGCGCGCGGCGGCCGAGCCTGCGGCGACGCGTCCGACGCTCAGCCTTCATCCGGTCAGGCACGGCACGATCTTCGCCGGCGACCTCGTGAGCGAGGACGGCGGGGCGAGCTTCACGCGCACGACCGTCGAGGTCCTCGCCCTGTGCCCGCGCACGGGCGATGTCAGGTACGGCACGAATCCCGAGAAGCCCTGGCAGATGCTGCGCGCGCGCGGGGGGGCATGGGAGCCTTTCGCCGCGGATCTTCCGGGCGCGCCGCGGTGCGCCGCGGTCAACCCCGAGAACGCCGGCGATCTCCTCGTGGGCACGACGGCGGGGCTCCTCAGGCACAAGGACGGCGCATGGCGCCGCTGCGAGCCGGCCCGCGGGCCCGCGCTGCCCGCCGAGCCGCTCGTCACGGCGATCGTGTTCGATGCGCACAGGCCGGGGCGCATTGTCGCGGCGGTGCGCGATCCGTGGATGCGGCGGGGCGGCGTTCTCGAGAGCCTGAACAGCGGCGAGGACTGGGAGTACGACCCGCGCGACCATCCCGTGTGCGGAATCGTCCAGCTTGGACGCGACGAGATGCTCGCGGCCACGGACGTGGGCTTCTTCCTCGTCGGCCCGGAAGGGACGAAGCCCTGAGGCGGCGGCGCGGGAGGGGGCCTACTTGCCGTCGATGCGGAAGTTCACGGAGGCTTCCCCCGTGCTGCTCTGAATGATCGCGGACGCGCCGGTGCCGTCGAAGAACTGGACCTGCGACATGCCCGGAGCCTGACCCGCCGGCATCGCCTGCCCGAGGTACTGGGGCCCCTTGACCCATGGCGACAGCTTCTCGTAGATCTCGCGCTGCTCGGGCACGAGCAGGCGCTCGACATCCGCCGCGAACTGCTTCTGGAGGGCGTCCTGCTGCTCCTGGAATCTGGTGCGCGCCTCCTCGTTGCGCCAATCGATGCCCTTGCGGCTCTCCTGGAGCTCGCTCCAGCAGGCCTTGGCGATCTCGAAGTAGCGGTCCCGCTGCGACGGGCCCATGTCGAGGACCTTGGCCATGGAGTTCACCTTGAGATTGAACTGCTCGTAGGGCCCCTTGCTGAGCTCCTCGCGCTCGCGGCGCGCCTCATCGGCCAGGCGGGCGGCCTCGTCGCGCTTCGCGCGGCGCTCCTCCTCGATGAGGCCGAAGACGTAGGAGCGCATCTGCTCGGAGTAGGGCGCCAGGGGCTCGGGAACCTGCGCGGCGGATGGGTCGGCGGGCGCCGTTGCGGCATCCGCCGCCTCGGGCGGTTGCGGCGGCGGGGGGACGGCGCGCGCGCCCGACTCGACCGCGGCGAGGCGTTCGGCGATGCCGTCGAGCGCCGTCCTCACGGCCTGGACATCGGCGCGCAGGGCCGCGATCTCGACCAGGGCCGCCGCGTCTTCCCGGGGCTCGACGGGCGGACGCGAGAGCCAGACAGCGCTTGCAGCCGCCGCACCGAGCAGCGCGGCGATCAGGACGGCGGGAACGGTCTTCGACATGGCGAGGCTCCTTGCGAAGGCGCGGCGGCCGGCCGCGCGGATTCTTCCGCGCGCGCGCGGCATCGGTTACGATTCTACGTGAGGCCGGCGCGGCGATCAATGTCCCGGCCGGCGCCCGCGCGGGCGGGGGGAGCCTGACATGTCGAAGCACAGAATCCTGCTTGCCGTCTGCGCGATTGCGCTCGTCTACGGCGCGTACCGCGGCGTCGGGTGCCTCACGCGCAGCGATGAGGATGCGGTGCGCGAGGTCATCGACGAGCTCGCGGCGGCGTTCAAGGAAGGCGCGACGGGCCGGATCCTCGACCTTCTCACCGAGGATTTCATCGTCACGTATCGCAAGGAGCGCGTGGACCGGCAGGAGCTGGCCGACTACCTGCGCTACACGTTCTTCAGCCGGCAGGAGCGGATCGAGCTTCGAGGCGGCCTGAACAGCATCGACATCGCAGGGGACACGGCCGCCGTCGTCTGGGAGGGCCGGGCCGTGAAGCGCAGCGCCCGCCGGGAGGGCGGCGGCGCGGAGATGCACCGCGGCACGGCCGACCTGAAGCTTCGCAAGGTGGGGGGCTCGTGGCTGCTCGCCGAGGCCGAGGCCGTCGCGGCCGAGGACGAGTGAGGGCGCGCATGGGGGGCGAGTACCCGGGCTATCGCGCGCTGCTCAGGACGGGCGAGCTCGCGGCGCGCGCCGAGGCGGCCGCGGCGCGCCTC